>JAIRXY010000015.1 GCA_031268055.1 Prevotellaceae bacterium
GCCGCAGGCAACGCGCTGCTGGGCATTTTTGTGATGCTTTTCAGCCAATTTGCGCTGATTTTTGTGGGAATTGCGCTTGCGCTCGACAGCGTGGGCGCTGTGCTGAAGGCGCTGCGCCGAAAGAAAAATGAGGAGAAAGGCTGGTTTGTCGAAGTTATTCTCGGCATTACTTTTTTCGCCTTGGGCGTGGTCGTTGTAGTTTTTCACAATGCCATCAGCCAGCTGTTTGGAAGCGCGCTTGGCCTGCTGCTGCTCATTGCGGGGCTGTCGCTGGTCATCATTGCGCTGCTAACGCGCAACTCGCAAAAGGGCGCAGCACATGCTGCCGCAAGCGCCTCTTTGCAGGATGCTTATACAGACAACCACAAGTAGCAAATTTGCCGTATGATTCAACTGCTTGACTATAGCCTTGTGCTGGGTATTGCGTACCTGCTCACCATGGCGGTGATTGTGCTTGCCGTCATCCAGCAGCGTGGCGACCCTACCAAAACGCTGGCGTGGACGCTGTTTATTGCGCTGGCGCCCGTTGTGGGGCTGCTATTCTACGTGGTGCTGGGCAAGAACTACCGCCGCGATAAGCTGCTTTCGCGCAAGGAAATGTCCGACCAGCAGCAGCTCGCGCTAATGATGGGCTTGCTTTCCGTCAACGATGACTACCTTAGCTGGTTTCCGTCGTCGCCCAGCGAAACGCACTTCAGGGGGATTGCGCAAATGCTGGCGCACTCCAACAAAACGCTCCCCACGCGCAACAACCAAGTGCAGCTGCTCACCAACGCTACCGAAAAGTATACCGCGCTGTTCAGCGCAATTGAGCAGGCGCAAGACCACATTCACCTTGAGTACTACATCATCAAGGACGATAACATCGGCAACCTGCTGCGCGATGTGCTCATCCGCAAGGCGAAGCAGGGGGTTGAGGTGCGGCTCATCTACGACTACTTAGGCAGCTGGGGGCTGAGCAAAAAATACCTGCGCCCGCTCGTTGATAGCGGCGTTCAGGTCTACCCTTTCTTGCCGGTAAAGCTCTCCTTTTTCAGGAGCAAAATCAACCACCGCAACCACCGTAAAATTGTGGTGGTGGACGGCAAGGTGGCGTTCACCGGCGGCATCAACATTGCCGACCGCTACCTGAACGGGCTACCCGAAATCGGCGTGTGGCGCGACACGCACGTGCAGCTCATGGGCGATGCCGTATACTGGCTGCAAATCGTGTTCCTGCTCGACTGGTACTTTGTAAGCAAGCAGTCGCCGAGCAACGTGGAGCGCTACCTGCCGGTGCACAGCGTGAGCCAGCGGCATACGGTGCAAATTGCGGCAAGCGGCCCCGACTCGGACTGGGCGTGCATCATGCAAATGTACTTTGCCGCCATCAACCGCTCGAGCGTCAAGCTGTACATCGCTACGCCCTACTTTGTGCCCAACGAGAGCATGCTCACCGCGCTGTGCGCCGCCGCCCTGCGCGGCGTTGACGTACGCCTGCTCATCTCCGAACGCTCCGATTCCAGCATTACGCAGTGGGCAAGCATGTCGTACATCGATACGCTGCTGGAGGCCGGAGTGCACGTTTTTCTCTACTCCAAGGGCATTACCCACTCCAAGCTGCTCATGGCCGACGGCGAATTTTGCTCTGTGGGCACGGCCAACATGGATGTGCGCAGCTTTGAGCACAACTTTGAGGTAAATGCGCTGTTTTATGACCAACAGCTAACGCAAAAGTTGGAGGACACATTCCTGCACGATCTCCAGTACAGCGTTGAAATAGACCTCGAAGAATGGCAAAAGCGCCCCCGTCGGGAGCGCTTCATGGAAAATCTATCGCGGCTGTTAGCGCCGATGCTGTAGCTTGGGAATTTCAAAAATCACGATTTTTTCTTCTTTGCAACCGTTTTGGTTGCTGCTGTCTTTGGCTTCGGCGCGGCTTTGGCCTTTGACGCTGCTGCTGCTTTTGGCTTCGGCGCGGCTTTGGCTTTTGGCGCTGCTGCTGCCTTTGGCTTTGGCGCAGCTTTGGCCTTTGTCTTTGGCGCAGCCTTTGCCTTTGTGTCGGTGAATTTTTTTGCAGCGCGAAATCTTCGCGGCGTGCTGCCGTCCTGCTGCGACATAATTTCTACGCACTGCTCGTAGGTCAACGACGATGGCTCTACCTCTTTCGGTATCTTGTAGTTCACGCCGGAGCAGGCGAGGTAGGGTCCGTAGCGCCCGTTGAGCACTTGCAGCTCTTCATTTTCGGCAAAAGCCTTTATCACCTTTTCGCGCTCCTGCTTGCGCTTTTCCTCAATAAGCTCTACGGCGCGCTCAAGGGTAATGGTCATGGGGTCGTCTACGTTGCGCTTGAGCGAGGTGAACTTTCCGTCGTGGCGCACGTAGGGGCCAAATCGTCCTATCGATACCACCACCGTTTTGTCCTCGTAGTCTCCAAGCGTGCGCGGCAGGTCAAACAGCTTTAGCGCCTCTTCGAGCGTGATGGTCTCTATGAGCTGGCCTTTTTGCAGGTTGGCATACTGCGGCTTTTCGTCGCTTTCGGTATCGCCAATTTGCGCAAGCGGCCCAAAGCGTCCAATGCGCACAATAACGTCTTTGCCCGTCTTTGGGTCAACGCCCAGCTTGCGCTCTGCGGTAGCCCGTTGCGAGTTCTGGAGCGCGTCCTCGACTTTTTTGTGGAATAGCTGGTAGAAGTCGTCTATCATCTCATTCCACACCACTTTTCCCTCGGCAATTTCGTCAAACTCCGCCTCGACCTTGGCGGTGAAGCTAAAGTCCATCACCTTTGGGAAGTACTCCACGAGGTAATCCGTCACCACCATGCCTACATCGCTGGGGAATAGCTTTGCTTTTTCGGCTCCGGTGTTTTCCTTCAAAATTTTTTCGGTAATTTTTCCGCTTTCCAGCGTGTGCTGCTTGTAGGTGCGCACCTGCCCTTCGCGGTCTTCCTTGATAACGTAGCCGCGGGTGGTGACCGTCGAGATGGTGGGCGCGTAGGTCGACGGGCGTCCAATGCCCAGCTCCTCGAGCTTTCTTACCAAGGTAGCCTCGGTGTAGCGCGGCGGCCGCTGCGTGAAGCGCTCGGTGGCCACAATGCTGCTTGCTTGCAGTACTTGCCCCTCCTTCATGGGCGGGAGCAGGCCTGCGCTTTCGCTTTCGCTATCATCATCCTGCGATTCCATGTATACCTTGAGAAATCCGTCGAAAAGCACCACCTCGCCGCTGGCAACAAACTTTTCATGAGCCCCCGATACATCAATGGTTACTATCGTTCGCTCCAGCGAGGCTTCGCTCATTTGCGAAGCGATGGTGCGCTTCCAGATAAGCTCGTAGAGGCGCTTCTCCTGCGACCCGGCCTCAATGTTTTGCCTGTCCATGTACGACGGCCTGATGGCCTCGTGCGCCTCCTGCGCTCCCTTCGACTTGGTGGTGTAGCGCCGCGTGTGCAGGTATTTTTCGCCGTATATTTTGAGGATGGCGTCCTTTGCCGCAGCGATAGCCTGCTCCGAGAGGTTGACCGAATCGGTACGCATGTAGGTAATGTAGCCGTCTTCGTAGAGGCGCTGCGCAACGCGCATGGTCTGGCTCACGGAGAACCCCAGCTTCCGGCTGGCCTCCTGCTGCAAGGTCGAGGTGGTGAAAGGCGCGGTAGGCGTTCTTTTTGCCGGCTTTTTTTCGATGGAGGTCACGGTGAACGTCGCGCTTGCGCACTTCTTTAGCAGCGCCAGCGCCAGCTTTTCGTCGCCGAACTTTTGCGCTACGTCGGCCTTCACCGGCGTTTTGCCAGCCAAGAAAGTTCCGGCGACCTTAAAAAAGCTCTCGGCGGAGAAGGCAAGAATTTCGCGCTCGCGGTCAACGATGAGGCGCACGGCCACCGACTGTACGCGCCCTGCGGAGAGCGAAGCCTTTATTTTTCGCCACAGTATGGGCGAAAGCTCAAAGCCCACCAAGCGGTCGAGCACGCGGCGCGCCTGCTGCGCGTTGACTAAGTTGATGTCAACGCTGCGGGGGTGCTGAACGGCGTTGAGGATGGCCTCCTTGGTTATTTCGTGAAACACAATGCGCCTCGTCTTTTCCGGCTTCAGCTCCAGCACCTCCTGCAGGTGCCACGCAATGGCTTCGCCCTCGCGATCTTCATCGGAGGCCAGCCATATTGTTTTGGCGGTTTTGGAGTACTTGAGCAGCTCGGCAACAACCTTTTCCTTGTCCTCCGAGACGACGTACTGCGGCTGGTAGCCGTGCTCGAAGTCAATGCCAAAGCCTTTCTTGACTAAGTCGCGAATGTGGCCAAAGCTTGACTTGACAAGGTAATCCTTGCCTAAAAATTTTTCAATGGTCTTCGCCTTGGCAGGAGACTCAACAATGACTAAATTATCTGACATTACTTATTTTGATATTTATAAATTACAACCTCAACAAAATCGTCTTTCCGAATTTGGCTACAAAGTAAAACATTAAACCGTGTACGTTCAAAATTTTTAACTATTTTTTAACATTTTTACTGAGATGGCCTATGAAATTAAAGCCTACTTTTGAGGCACGAAAAACTCAGTGTTTTGTAATACGTTGTAAGGAATGACAAGTAGTAAAAAAAAGAAAATTTGGTTTCTCTGCCTCCTCTGGGGAGCGATTGTGCTTCCGGTAATTTTTTTGTCGGTGATGCTCACGCTGGTTAGCCACGAATACTTTGGCGCTATGCCCACGTTTGCGGAGCTCGAGAACCCCAAAAGCAACGCTGCCTCGGAGGTGTACTCCGAAGACCAGCAGCTGCTGGGCACCTTTCACATCGAAAATCGCTCGTTTGTCAGCTTCGAGGATATTTCGCCCAACCTCATTCGGGCTATCATTGCAACGGAGGATGTGCGCTTTGCCCGGCACTCCGGCATTGACATGCGGGGGCTAATGCGCGTGGCCATACGCACCGTGGCGCTGGGCGATAAAACGCAGGGCGGCGGCAGCACCATTACGCAGCAGCTGGCCAAAAACCTCTTCCCGCGCAACACCAACGAGTACAGCAGCTCGCTCGACAAGTACACCTCGCTGTTCGTTGCCAAGCTCAAGGAGTGGATTACGGCGATAAAGCTGGAGCGCAACTACACCAAAAACGAAATCGTGGCCATGTACCTCAACGTAATTCCGTTTGGGAGCAACGCCTTTGGGGTAAGCGCGGCGTCGGCCACCTTCTTCGACAAGCAGCCGCTGCAGCTCAACGTTGAGGAGGCCGCGCTGCTTGCCGGCATCGTCAACGCGCCCACGCGGTACAGCCCCGTGCGCAACTACGACAACGCCCTGCAGCGCCGCAACTTTGTAATGCGGCAGATGGTGCGCGCCGGCTACCTTAACTACGAAAGCTACGCCGTGCTGAGCGACTCCCCCATCAGCCTGACCTACCAGCAAAAAGACCACAACACCGGCCTTGCAACCTACTTCAGGGAGCGCGTGCGCCAAATTATGAACGCCCGACAGCCCGAACGGTCGCGCTACGCCACCAAAGAAGACTACCTTGCAGATTCGGTGGAGTGGGCAATAAATCCGCTCTACGGCTGGTGCCACAAGAATAAAAAGCCCGGTAACGTGCCCTACGACGTAAACCGCGACGGGCTGAAAATTTACACCACCATAAGCTCAAAAATGCAGCAGTACGCCGAGGATGCGCTGACAAACCACCTCAAGCACAACCTCCAGCCGGCGCTCAACGAAGAAATACGGATAAAAGGCGGGCGCATTTTTGGCAACAGCATGACGCAGGAGCAGGAGCAGGAGTACATCGTCCGCGCCGTTAAGCAAACCGAGCGCTACCGGGTGCTGCACAACGCCGGATGGTCGATGAACAAAATCATGGAGAACTTCCGCACGCCAACGGAAATGACCATCTTTACGTGGAACGGCGA
>JAIRXY010000020.1 GCA_031268055.1 Prevotellaceae bacterium
CACGTCGGGGCATCCTGCCATAGGGGAGCACGGCTTTGCGCTGGGCAGCTTCGCCGTCAGCGACGGTAACGACGGCAAGAACTATACGGTCACTGTTCCCGCCGCTGCGACTTTCAGCGTATCCAAGCTGGAGCTGACGCACAATATCGTGGTGGACACCTCCAAGGTATACGACGGCACAGACACAGCGAAGTACACGGGCAGCGGCCTGACCAACGCGCTTTCCGGCGACAACGTGTCGTTGGACGACTTCACGTTAAATTATGCCACCGTCAACGCAGATGCCGGCATAGCCGTTACCCCCAGCCAATGGAAGCTGACGGGCACGGACACGGGCTGCTATACGCTGCCTGCTTTCGGAGAGCAAAAGGCCACCATCACGGCGCACCCCATTATGCTCTCCATACAGCAGGGTAGTGTGGCCTACGGCGACTTGGTAAATCCCACGGTAAGCATTGCCTCCGGCTCGTCGCTGGCAAGCCGCGACGAGTTACCCTCCAACTCCGGCACGCTGCTGGCCATCACCGGCGATACGAGCACGTCGGGGCATCCTGCCATAGGGGAGCACGGCTTTGCGCTGGGCAGCTTCGCCGTCAGCGACGGTAACGGCGGCAAGAACTACGAGGTCACTGTTCCCACTACGACTTTCAGCGTATCCAAGCTGGAGCTGACGCACAACATCGCGGTGGCCAGCGCCAAAGAGTACGACGGCACAGACACGGCGAAGTATACAGGCGACGGCCTGACCAACGCGCTTTCCGGCGACAACGTGTCGCTGGTTGACTTCACGTTAAATTACGCCACCGTCAACGCAGACACCGGCATAGCCGTTACCCCCAGCCAATGGAAGCTGACGGGTGCGGACACGGGCAGCTATACGCTGCCGGCTTTCGGAGAGCAAAAGGCCACCATCACGGCGCGCCTCATTACGCTCTCCATACAGCAGGATGATGTGAACTACGGAGATTCGCTATCGCCCGCGGTAGCTCTCGCCTCCGGCTCGTCGCTGGTAAGCTGCGACACCTCGTTCGTTGGCGCGCTGGCCGTCACCGGCGATACGAGCACATCGGGTCGCCTTGCCGCAGGGCAGCATGGCTTTGCGCTGGGTACCTTCGCCGTTAGCGATGGCAACGGCGGCAAAAATTACGAAATTGCTATCCCCTCCGGAGCAACTTTCACCGTATCCCCGCTAATGCTGATGTACAGCATCGCTGTGGACAGCGCCAAGGAGTACGATGGCACAACCACGGCAGGGTACACGGGCGACAGCCTAACCGGTGTGCTCTCCGGCGACAACGTGTCGCTGGACGACTTCACGTTAAATTACGCCACCCCCAGCGCAGGCGACAGCATAGCCGTTACCCCCAGCCAGTGGAAGCTGACGGGTGCGGACACGGGCTGCTACGCATTGCCGGACTTCGGAAAGAAAACGGCTGACATCATCCCCGCTCCGCTAAGAATTACGCCAGACACTTTGCAATCAAAGATCTATAAAGATCCGGATCCTGCCCTGACCTACACCGCCAGCGGCTGGAAAACTGAGAGCGACAGCCTCAACCAGCGTAGCATACTCACCGGCGAGCTGAGCCGCGATGCCGGCGCTCAGGCAGGCGACTACGAAATAACGTTGGGTACCCTCAAGGCAAACGGCAGCTACAGCATCATCTTTGTTGAGGGCGTGAAGTTTAGGATTATCAGAGAGCTGATGTCGTCGCTTTCAATAGCCTACGGCGACGGCGACATCCTTGCGCATTGGGGTAGCGATTCGATAGCCGATACCATCCGCTACGAAGTACCCTGTGATAAGAATGACGCCGCCAAGCAGCTAACTCTCCACTACGACGCTTTGTCCGGCGTAACCGGACGCTTTGTCGAGGAAGAGAATATCGTAGGTAAAGGTGGAGAAACCGTCGAAGATGCCGTGAGCGGTGACCTGATAGTTGATATGGGGAACGCCGGACGCAAGTCTCTAACCATAGAGCTGCACGATGCTTCTACAGACCTCTCCAAGCGCTACACGATAATGCTGGAGAAGAAGTTTGAGCTGTTCTACATCATCCGTGAGCATCTCGGCCACCTCCGCGTGGTGCACAACAACCCTTTGCTCAACGGTCATGGCATGGAGTTCTCCGTCTGCGACTGGTACCAGTGGAGTTGGGACAGGAGCGAATGGGAGCTGGTAGCCTTCGGGCCGCTTTACTACACCGCGGGGGCAAGCGTTCGCGACAACAAGTTCACCGACCGCGATTCGATGTACGTCAAGCTGATCACCACCGACAACATTCTCCTCGAAACCTGCCCCGACGTTAGCAAGAATGCTGACAAGGACACCGTCGCAGGCGGCGGCGATACTGGCGATACAAGATCGGTGGACTTGTCGGTTTACCCCAACCCTGTAGCAACAGGTGGTACCATCAAGCTAAAGCAGGCTGAGCTTGCTGACGGAGAAGATGCGCCCTACACCGCCTTTTACCTCTTTGACGCTCAGGGGCGGCTTACCCTCACGGGCAGCTTCTCCGCCCTTCGCGGCGGCCTGACCATGCCGGAAGCGCCCGGAATTTACCACCTCGTTCTCGAAGGTAAGGCCGGTAGGAAGGTGGTTAAGGTTGCAGTAGGGCAACAAAAATAAGGAAAGCTCTAAACCTTGAATCAAGCGAGCCGAGTTCAAGGTTCAGAGCCGCTGGGCTGATGCCAAAGCCCTGGCCAATAAAGATTTCCCGCTCCGTAGCCTAAAGGCCACGCGAGCGGGGAATTTTATGTTGAAGCAAGTAACCTCAGTAGGCATTCGGATTTATGGCCGACAGATTGAAAAGTTGAACAACCCTATAGCGGGTATGTTGCGCGCACCCTGTTTTTCGGGTGTGCAGATTTCATTCAAAATTCAAAATTCAAAATTCAAAATTTTTTCTTCCATTCTCCCACCTCAAGGTTGCTCATGTTGCCGTCCTTTACGTCGAGGCGCACGGCGGTGCGCACGGTGTGGAGTCCGTACTTGCCGGCTGCGCCGGGGTTGATGTGCAGGAGATTGAGCTTCTTGTCGAACATTACCTTGAGGATGTGCGAATGTCCGCAAACAAAGAGCTTTGGCGGGTTGCTTCGCAGCATACCTACAACCGACGGGTCGTACCTGCCCGGGTAGCCGCCAATGTGCGTCATAAGCACGTCCACCCCTTCGCATACAAACCGCTGGTGAAGCGGGTAGGAGCGGCGTACTTCTTCGCCGTCAATGTTGCCGTACACGGCGCGCAGAGGCTTGAACGCGGCAATGGCGTCGGCAATGTAGGCGCTGCCAACGTCGCCAGCGTGCCACACCTCGTCCACTTCGGCAAAGAAGCGGCACAGCGGCTCGTCAAACAGCCCATGCGTATCCGATAAAATTCCTACTTTCATACGGGCAAGCGACCTTGCTTTGGCGTTTTGCCTACCCCTTACCTTACGGCGGCGGCAGCCTTGGGTAGCGTTTTGTTGGCAGGAATATTGAGCTCTTTCCTCACTAAGTCCGTAATGTCAACGCTCTGCCCATCGTCCCAGTAGGCTAACGCAGCGTTGCTCACGTCAAAAATGTAGGTAAAGCCGTTGTCCTTGCCCACCTTTTTCACGGCGTTGGTTGCCTTTTCGATAACAGGGCGCAGCAGCTCCATTTGGCGCTTTTGCAGGTCTTCGCGAGCCGTAACCTGAAACTCCTGTATGCGCTGCCCTTTATCCTGAAGGTCTTTCTCCTTGGTCTCGCGAATGGCGTCCGACCACGTGCGGGCTTTTTGCTGGTACTCTTGCAGCATCTTGTTATACTCAACCTGCATAACCTCTATCATTTCTTCGAGGTCTTTTCCGTAGGCCATGTACTTAGACTCTGCCGAATCGCGCTCGGGCATCAGCGCCAGCATTTCCTGTCCGTTGATGTGGCCAAACTTGTAGGTCTGCTGCGCCTTTGCGCCGAAAGCTACCGCGGCAAGCGCTGCGCATAAAATTAATTTTTTCATAACCGTTTTTTTACTCAGATTTTAGAATTAATACTTGTCATTTTGCACAAAATTTCACTTGTAACTATGTCACGCTATTCCGATTCACATTTGAAGTTAGATGTTGCTTATCCGGCCTCAGCATTTGGCTCAATCAAAATCCCAACCTTTTCAGCACGTCGTCGCTCCTGTCGTATCTTGGGTTGATGTAGATGAGCGATGGGTTGTTTGCCGCGTCGAAAATAACGGCGTAACCGCCTTCGGCGGCAAGGTCTTTAACGGCGTTGTACAGCTGGTCTTGTATTGGCTTGAGCAGCTCCTCGCGCTTTTTGAACAGCGTTCCTTCCGGCCCAAAATGCGTACGTTGCAGGTCTTTTGCCTCCTTTTCTTTGGTGATAATCTCCTCCTCCCGCTTGCGCTTCATCTCCTCGGTGAGGAGCATTTTTTCGGCCTGAAAAGTGCGAAACATTTCGTCGACTTTTTTGTAGAGGTCGTCCACCTCTTTTTGGTATCCGGTGGCGTACTTGTCCACCTGCTCCTGCGCATTCTTATACTTTGGCATTTTGTGCAGGATGTACTCCGAATCTATCACGGCATACTTTTGCGCCTGCGCTGCGCCTGCTCCCAGCAGTAGCGCTGCCGCCGTTGTTGCTACTAAAAATATCTTTTTCATAATTCAAAAAATTTATTGTCAATAATTCAAAGTTCATGGCTGCGTTAGAACGGTAGGCCGATGTTGAAGTGAATGTTGCTACCGCTTGGGCTGGTTGCTCCGGGTGTTTTGTCGAAGCCGTAGCCCCAGTCAACGCCCAGCAGCCCAATCATAGGCAGCATGAGGCGCACGCCAATGCCGGCGGAGCGCTTTAGCGAAAATGGGCTGAAAGATTTTATGTCCGACCATGCGTTGCCAGCCTCAAAGAACACCAAGCCGTATATGGTCGATTGCGGCGAGAGGATGAATGGGTAGCGCAGCTCCACCGTAAACTTGTCGTAAACGTTGGCAATTTGCACGCCGTTGGTAGCAACCGGCGTGAGCGAGCTGTTTTTGTACCCGCGCAGTCCGATGGTTTCAATGCCGTAGAGGTTGTATCCTCCCAGACCGTCGCCGCCCACATCGAAGCCCTCGAAAGGCGAGTAGCCCAAATCTTTGTTGAAGTATCCAAGGTAGCCAAACTGCGTTTTGAGCGCAAACACAAAATCTCCCGCAATCTGGTTAAACCACGTCAAGCGGAACGACCACTTGTGGTACTCAATCCACCTGTATTTCTCCTGGTCTGTCAGGTTGGGATCGGTGTAGTTGAGGCCGTTGAGCAGCGAGTAGGGGGGCGTAATTTGCAGCCCTATGGACAGCTCGGAGCCGCGCCGGGGGTAAATGATTTGGTCGGTTGAGTTGCGCCCCAGCACCGTTTTTATGCTGAGGTTGTTCGATATGCCGTTGGTAAAGATGAACTGCCCCGTCCAGTTGTTGAGCCTGTACTGCTGGTAGTCGATGGAGTTGTACAGCGTGAAGTAGGTGTCGGGCCACTTGAGGCGCTGCCCCAGCCCCACGGAGGCTCCCAGCACCGACATGCTCATGTCGCCTGTTTGGTAAAAGTAGACGCTGTTGTTTTGGTTGGTGTAGTATAGCGACACTGATAGCGATTGCGGTTTTCGTCCGCCAAACCACGGCTCGGTAAATCCAAGGCTGATGGCCTTGTAGTACGACCCGTTGGTTTGTCCGCGAATGGTAAGGGTTTGGTTGTCGCCCGAAGGCAGCGGCTTCCACGCGCTTTTGTCGAAAATGTTGCCCATAGAGAAGTTGGTAAGCCTCAGCCCGATGGTGCCCACAAACATGCCCGCGCCCCATCCGCCCGAAAGCTCTATCTGGTCGTTGGGTTTTTCCTCCACAACGTAGGTGATGTCTACGGTTTCGTCTGCCTGATTGGGGTTGAGCTTAGGCTCCAGCTTTTCCGGGTCGAAGTGCCCCATTTGCGCCAGCTCGCGGACGGAGCGGATGATTTGCGTTTTGCTGAACAAATCGCCCGGCCGCGTCCATATTTCACGGCGAATGACGTGCTCGTTGGTTTTGGTGTTGCCCTGTATAAAAATGTTGTTGATGGTGGCCTGCTTGCCCTCGTATATGCGTATCTCCATGTCTACCGAATCGCCGTCGATGCGCACCTCGGTAGGCTGAATGTTGAAGAAGAGGTAGCCCTCGTCCATGTACAGGGTGGTTACCGAGTTGTTTTCGTCGGTGCGCAGGTTTTTGTCTAACGCCATCATGTCGTACACATCGCCCTTGCGCAGCCGCAGGACGTTGGCCAAAAATTCCGACGGGTAGCGCGTGTTGCCCACCCACGATATGTTGCGGAAGTAGTACTTTCGGCCTTCGTACACCTTAAACTTCAGCCCCACGCGCTTGTCGCTGATAACCCACATGGAGTCGCTCAGGATGGCGGCGTCGCGGTAGCCCCGTTCGTTGTAGTAGTCCAAGATGTGCTGCCTGTCCTCGTCCAGCTTTTTTTCGATATACTTGGTCGAGCGCCAAAACGTGTACCACCGCTTGCGGTGCACCTCCTTCATTGCGCCGCGCAGCTTCGCGTTGCTTATCTGCGAGTTTCCCTCAAACTCTATTTCGGCAACGCGCACTTTGCTGTTCTTGTTCACCTCAAATACCACGCGCACGCCGTTGCCGATGCTGGTATCGGGGATAACGGTGGCGCTTACCTCCACGTTTCGGTTTCCCTTTTCGTAGTAAAAACGCTTGATGATGTCAATGCAGGCGCTCTTGAGGTGCTCCGAGTACTCGCTGCCGCGCCGGATGTGCAGCGAGCCTTGCAAGTCCTCCTTCTCGCCTTTTTTCACCCCCTTAATATCGTAGCTGAGGATGCGGGAGCGCTCTTCGAGGTAGATGTCCAGCACCATTTTGTCGCCCACAACCTTAGCCGCCGACAGCTTGACGTAGGAGAACATTCCGTTAGCCCAAAACTTTTTGATGGCCTGCGAAATCTGGTCACTCGGAACGGTAATGGTATCTCCCCGCGAAAAGCCTGAGATGTTGATAATTTGGTCGGAGTTGTAGTACTTCACGCCCGATACGGTAATGTCGGAAACTACATATTTTTTTGGAGACGCATAGTCTCTGGAGAGCAACACCTCGCTCGCCGCTTCTTCCTGCACCTGCGGGTTGACCTCCTGAGCAGCGCCGGCCGCGCTGTCTACCACAACATCAACACCTTCGCCAACGCTGTCGGCGCTACCCGTAGCCTGTCCCCAGCCGGAAAAAGGTATGGCAAGGAGCACGCATATCACTAAAAATTTATCCAACATTTATATATTTAATTTGTCCAAACTTTGGTTCCTCATTGTGCTACTCTTCGGTTACGCGGCCAAACCGTCGCTCGCGCTTCTGAAATTCTTTTATTGCCTCTGCAAAATGCTGCTTTCCGAAATCCGGCCACAGCACCGGCGTGAAGTACAGCTCGCTGTAGGCAATTTGCCAGATTAAAAAGTTGCTCACGCGCAGGTCGCCGCCCGTTCTTATAAAGAGGTCGGGGTCGGGCATGCCGGATGTGCTGAGGTACGACGCCAGCAGCGCCTCGTTTACGTCGGCGGAGCGCAGCTTGCCCGCCTCCGTGTCGCGGCACATTTGCCTTACGGCGGCGGTAATATCCCACCGTCCGCTGTAGCTCAGGGCGACAACCAGCGTAAGGCCTGTATTTTTTTCGGTTGACCGTATGATACCCTTCAGCTTGTCCTGCACTTTTTGGGGCAGCGTCAAGATGTTGCCGATGGTAGTAAACTTAATGTTGTTGCGGTTGAGCGTTGGCTCCTCCTTGTCGATAGCGTCAACCAGCAGCGACATAAGCGCATTTACCTCAATCTTAGGGCGCGCCCAGTTCTCGGTAGAAAAAGCGTACAGCGTAAGGAACTTTACGCCCTGCTCTGCCGCGGCCTCAACGACAGCCCGCACAGCCTCCACTCCGCTCCGGTGCCCAAACATGCGCTGCAAGCTGCGCCGCTTTGCCCAGCGCCCGTTGCCATCCATGATGACAGCAACGTGTTGAGGTATGTTGTGTTCTTGTTGAGTATGCTGCTCGGCCATATTTTTTTGCTACTTCGTTTCATGACAGCACCCCTTTTCGGATAGCTGATAGGTAAGGTAAACTCCAATGTAAGAAATCCAGTCTTTGTTGTTGAGCGCTTTTCCCGATGTACCCTGCACGTTTTCCCAGCCATCCAGATTGTCGTTAAATGTTTTTCGAAACGTCCACTCGGCGCCCAGCGTAAAGCGGTACGCAATGCGATACCTTGCGCCCACGGCAATGGGAAACTGCACAAAAGGCGCTCCCCTGCTGTAGCCCATGCCTGCACCCAGGGCAAAGTACGGCGAAAATGCCAGCTTCTTCGGGTTGTGCTCCAGCGGATCGTACGGCAGAAAGCCAAACTCCATGCGGGCGTCTACGTCAAAAAACAGCTGGTTAAATGCGGTAGGCCTTTGGTACGATACGTTGGACATCAGCCTGCCCTTGTAGGTAGCCGGATCTCCCCGAAGAT
>JAIRXY010000086.1 GCA_031268055.1 Prevotellaceae bacterium
CTCTACCGTAAGGCTTGTCGGCCATCTTTCGGCAAAACTTTGGCAGCTAATGTAACCTTTTATGCCGCTTCTACCGTTGCGCTGGTAGCTACTGCATTGCTGTGCGTGGCTGGCATGCGGGGTGGCTTTACCAGCGCCATCCGCCCCATAACGCTGAGCAACGCCATGCCGTATGTAAATAAGCCGCTGGAAATGTGCATTGTACAAAATACGCCCTTTTGTATTTTCAGAACATTGGATAAAAAAAATCTTACCAAAATCAACTTTTTCGATACTCAAGAGTCGCTTGAGGCTGCGTATAACCCTGTAGCTGCTCCCAATAATGCTAAAGAGGCGAAGTTCAACCCCATGAACGTAGTCGGAATTATTTGGGCAAGCTTATCGCGCGAGCATGTAGGGTCGCTCAACAAAGATTTGGACAGCGGGCGCTACAGCGGCTATACGCCGTTTGTAGATACGCTCATTGCGCAAGGCCTGACCTTTACGTCGAGCTACGCCAACGGGCGCAGATCAATAGAAGCGCTGCCGTCGGTGGTGGCAAGTATACCATCGCTGTACGGGCCGTTTGTTACCTCGCCATACTCCGGCAACCGGATAAACAGCATTGCAAGCCTGCTGAAAAAGAAGGGCTACAGCACCTCCTTCTTTCACGGTTCTTCACCTTACACAATGGTATTCTGGCCATTTGCAAAGGTGGCCGGATTTGATGTCTTTTTCGGTGAAAAAGAGTACGGCAACATGCAAGACCACGACGGAACTTGGGGTATTTGGGACGAAGAATTTTTGCAATTTATGGCGCTCAAGCTTTCGGAGCAGCAGCAACCGTTTTGCAGCGCAGTGTTCACCCTCTCCTCGCACCACCCGTTTAAGCTGCCCGAAAGGTACGTAGATGTTTTTCCCGAAGGCCCCGACCCCATACTCAAGTGCATCAGCTACACGGATTTGGCCGTGCGCCGCTTTTTTGAAACCGCCAAAAAGCAGGCATGGTACAACAATACGCTGTTTGTGCTTACAGCCGACCATGCAAACCGGCATATTTTCCCCGAATCACAAAACGACGCCGACCAAATGGCCATCCCCATCATTTTCTTTACCCCAGACGGAAGCGTGCGCGGAATGGTGGACAACGTAGCGCAGCAAACGGACATTTTGCCTACCATCATGGGCATACTTCACTACGACGAGCCTTTCGTGGCCTTTGGACAGGATGCCATCAGCCAAGACAGCGAGCATTTTGCCATCAACTTTCTCAACGAGGTGTACCACGTTTTTTACAAGCAGTACCTGCTGCTTTTTAACGGCGAAAAATCGCTTGCGCTTTACGATATAAAAAGCGATAGAATGATGCAGCATAATATTCTTTCCCTGCATGAAGATGTTGCCCTGCTCCTCGAAAATAAAGCCAAAGGATTTATGCAGCAGTACAATAATAGAATGATAGCTAACTGCCTGACGGCTGACTGCACAACGTTGCAGGCGCAGTAGCTGCAATTAAGTGATGCGAAATAAACAAGATATAGCGGTTTTGTAGAGACGGGGCGCGCCCCGTCTCTACTGTGCGTCTTTCGTAAATTATCTTGTTACATGTTATTTATTTCGCATTCCTAAGCGGCGTCTTATAGCCGTGTGCGCAAGCGCACGGAAACAAAAAAAGCATCTCTACAGCCAAAAGCGTGTTTTGGTGGGTTTAGCCGGTTGATAGCGATATAATTTTATCTCCTCAAAAAAGTTAAATAGCGTTATATTACTTTATTCTTTTCCTTGCAAGCGATTGCGAAAACGATTGCAAAAAAATGTTCACAATTAGTTGTGAAAAAAACCGTTTAATCGAACTTTTATTTGTATCTTTGGCAAACAAAAACAAAATTTTGCTCTCTGCTGTTCAGAATGATTATTAACTATAGATTTTTTTAGCAATAGAAGCAAAATTAGTTGGCTTTGGCTTGGCCTTACAAATTTCATGGACTAAAATATTTATCTTTTCATTTTAAAGTACGAGCTAATTATGCGCCTGAAAAAATATTGTAATTACTTTCGATCAGCCTTTTACAACATTCGTCAAAACAAGCTGTACGCTCTGTTCTGCATAGCAAGTACAGCCCTGACCTTTATATTCGTAACGCTGATATTGCAGATAATACGTATTAATGCGGGAAGCTATCCGCCGATGACCAATGCCGACAGGATTATCCGGCTGGAATCTTTTCGGGATACCGAAGGGGAAAGGCTTGGCGGAATAAACCCTCTTGAAAGCAATGTGTTCATGGAATCTTTGGAAGATTTTGAATACGTTTCGCTCCACTATGACCGTCTCACCAATATTGTAGCTAACGGTCGCTTACACTCATCCTGGATTGCATTTGTCAATGCCGATTTCTGGAAAGTATTTGACTTTGAATTTCTCTACGGCAAGCCTTTTTCGGAAGCCGACTGCGCCAACCGGAAAAAGGCCGTTGTCATTACGGAGAATGTATCACGCTCTTTTTTTAGCACGCCGAACGGCGCAGGTAAAAAAATCACGCTCCAGCGGGAAGAGTATGAAGTTGTTGGCGTTGTAAAAGTTCTTTCGCTTTTTGCAGCGCCAACGAAGCTGTGTACCGTATGGGTGCCTTACGTATGCGACAAATTCGGTAGCGGCTACACCTACGTGGTGGACGTACTTACACCCCCCGCCGTGCCTTTGGACGAGTCGAAAGAAAAGCTATCCCAAGCCGTGTCGCACTACTTTAGTAGCAAAAACAGGGAAGTTGATTTTTCGTCTCAAAAAGTAGAGACCCTAAGTCAGCGGTCAATGCGTATGGAAAATCTGCTTCAATACGGCGGAATGGTTGCGCTGCTTTTATTCCTGCTGATACCGGCGCTCAACATCCTGTCGTTCGGCATTGCCAACACGGGCAACCGCGCGGAAGAAATCGCCGTCAGGAAAACCTTTGGGGCAAGCCGTGTTCATTCATTCTTTTTAATTATAGCCGAAAATTTGGCGCTGGCCGTCGTTGGGGCAATCGTTGGCCTTGCGCTGGCCTTTCCCGCCATGAATGCGATACAGTCAAGCGTCATGCAGGGTCTCGTAGGCAACAGCTCGCTGCTGTCGGGCATTGATTACGGGGTGATTTTTATTGGCGTACTGCCTGCCGCTATTATTTTTTCGCTTTTGTCGGGGGGGATACCCGCCTACCGGATTGCCAAGCGTCCTGTTGCACAAGTACTAAAAGGAGGTTCAAAATGATAAAGCAGCTACTGAAAATGTTGTGGAAGCAGCGGAGGAGTCGCTCCGGAATTTTCGTCGAGCAGCTGCTGGTGGCGCTGATATTGATGCTGGCTGCGGTGTCGGTGTCGGAGATAGTGCAAAGGTACAAAACGCCGGGTATGCTCAACGTGGATAACACTTTTTACATTGACTACATGTGCTCCGAAGACGTTAGACCGGAAGAACGGGCAGCAATCCGGCAAAACGAAGGTATTATTATTGAGAATCTGAAAAAGTTGCCTTTTGTGGAGGTCATATCCAGCTCCTACAACTTAATTCCCTACAAGAAAGACGATTACTTTTACACCAAACACTCGTCAGATTCCATTTTTGTTGACGACCGCCGGTTTTTGGCAGTAGTTAAGCACTCCGACGAATTTGGCGCTACGGCCTTCAAGCTGGAAATGGAGGAGGGCTCATGGCTGGAAAATCACACCTTGCCCGACGGCTCGGCGCCGGCGGTGATTACCCGCCAGCTTGCCGACAAGGCCGGATGGACCAATGCCGTGGGAAAGAAAATAACGCTAAGAGGTAAAGTGTACACCATAGCCGGAGTTGTCGCGGGGCTAAAGCAGGAACCTTTTAAGCCTTCGCCCGTGGCAATAGTAACGCTTTTGCCGGATGGCGGCGAAAACTTGGTGAGAATAAAACCCGGTAATGACCAAGAATTTATTGATGCTTTCTACGGGGAGTTTCAACGGCTGATTTCCGACAAAAGAGTAGAACCTATTTTGAGCGATATGCAGGCAATGAAAGTAACATGGGTATCGATGTCTATTTTAGAAGTTATGCTGCAAATTATTCCCACGGCTTTTCTTTTCATCTTTGCCTTTATCGGCACCTTTGGGTTGTCGTGGATGCTGTCCCGCAGGCGGCAGAAAGAGTTTGGCCTGCGCATTGCTATGGGGTCAACCCCAAAGCAGCTGATGGCCATTGTGATTGGCGAAAGCCTGCTGATTACCTGCATTGCCGTTGTGCCTGCGCTGCTGCTGTCGTTTTTCATCTACGAGTATACAATGGTGCACGTCGTTGGAGTGGGCGTTACGGTTGGTATCATGCTGCTGTTTTCGGCCGTCAGCGCGTGGTATCCGGCATGGAAGGTATCGCGGGTAAATCCGGCGGAGGCGTTGCAGTATGAATAAAATGTCCGACTATGATTTTAATGTGATTTTTTAATAATAGACACTATAATGAAAAAAATTACCGGCTATCTTCAATCAACCTTTTACAACCTCCGGCGAGACAAGCTGTACGCTCTGTTCTGTATAGTAAGTACAGCCTTGGCGTTTATATTCGTAACGCTGATATTGCAGCTGATACGTATTAATGCGGGAAATTATCCGCCGATGACCAATGCCGACAGGATTATCCGGCTGGGATCTTTTCAGGACACAGAAGGGAAATGGCTTGGCGAGATACGTTCTGTTGACGTAAATGCTTTGCTGGAATCTCTGAACGATTTCGAATACGTTTCGCTATACCATCAAAATGCTATTAACATAGTGGCTAACGGACACCTGCACTTTTCCAGCGTTGCATTTGCCAACGCAGATTTTTGGAAGGTATTCGACTTTGAGTTTCTCTACGGCCAGCCGTTTTCAAAAGAAGACTGCACCAACCGGAAAACGGCAGTCGTCATTACGGAAAGCATATCGCAGTCGTACTTTAACACCGCCAACAGCGTGGGTAAAACAGTCAAATTTCAGCAGAGAGAGTACGAAGTCGTTGGCGTTGTAAAAGCCCCCTCGATTTTTGCCACGCCAACGGATATCTGCACCGTATGGGCGCCTTACGTATTCGACAAATTCATCCCCAACGGCTCCTACACCTACACGGTAGACATCCTTACCCCGCCGGCCATGCCGGTGGATGAGTCGAAAGAAAAGATAGCGAGGGCTGTGCAGCAATACTTCGAGAGTAGAAATGAAAAAGTTGATTTTCCGCCTCAAAAAATAAAGACCATGAGCCTGTCAATGAATACGGACGGAGATATGTTTCAGTACGGCGGAATGGCGGCGCTGTTTTTATTTCTGCTTATTCCGGCGCTCAACATTCTGTCGTTCGGCGTTGCCAACACGAGCAACCGCGCAGAAGAAATCGCCGTCCGGAAAACCTTTGGCGCAAGCCGTATTCATTCATTTCTTTTAATTATAGCAGAAAATCTGATGCTGACAGTCATCGGCGCTGTCATTGGTCTGGCGCTGGCCGTTCCCGTTATGAATGTGATACAGTCAAATATTATGCAGGGGTCTTTTATGGGAAACATTGCGCTGGTATCCGGCATTGATTACGGGGTGATTTTTATCGGCGTGCTGCCCGCCGCCATTATTTTTTCGCTTTTATCGGGGGGCATACCTGCCTACCGGATTGCAAAGCGTCCTGTTGCACAAGTACTAAAAGGAGGTTCAAAATGATAAAACAATTACTGAAAATGCTGTGGAAGCAGCGACGTAGTCGCTCAGGAATTTTTACTGAGCAATTGCTGGTGACCGTAGTGCTGATGCTGGCTACGGTGTCGGTTGCAGAGATGGTGAAAAAGTATAAAACGCCGGGGATGTTAAGCGTGGACAATACTTTTA
>JAIRXY010000093.1 GCA_031268055.1 Prevotellaceae bacterium
CATCCGCATGCCGCATTTCGACGTTATCTTTCCCAACAGCATTCGCGGACAGGGTGAGCATTTTAGCCGCTTGCTGAGTAAGGTTTACCTTCCGACATCGGCAACATTAGGTTTCAGGCCGCGCAAGATACCGGTAATTTTGCACCCCTACAACCTGCAATCCAACGGCATGGTGGTATGGGCGCCAAGCCGCATGGAGATTTTCCCAACAGCGCCCACCGACAACTACGCTCAGCCGTGGCTTGAGCAGCTGGCGTTGCACGAGTACAGGCACGTAGTGCAAACGGATATGATGAACCGCGGATTTACCCGCGCGCTCTACTACCTGATAGGCGAGCAGGCGGTAGCCTTGCCCTCGGCGCTCATCAAGCCGTGGCTGTTTGAAGGCGATGCCGTTGGCAGCGAAACGGCAATGTCGTACACCGGAAGAGGCCGCATGCCTTCGTTTAGCATGGATTTGCGCGCCATCGTACTCGACAAAAAAAAGTATTCCTACGACAAGCTCCTGCTTGGGTCGCTCAAAGACCACATTCCCAACCACTACAAATACGGCTACCAAATGGTGGCGTACGGACGCTACAGGTATGGCGCAGATTTGTGGGAAAAAGTATTTAAGTTCACCGGAAAATACCCCTTTCTTGTTTTTCCGCAGTCCATAGCCAGCAAAAAGTACACGGGGAAATGGTCAAAGGGATTTCACCGCGAGGCAATGCTATTTTTGGACAGCCTTTGGCAGCAGGAGCGGCCGCAAAATCCCGACAAGCCCGCGCTGCTGGTGAGCAAAAGAACGTCGCGAATCGACCGCTACGTCAGCTGGAGCAACCCGGTAGCCCTGAGCGACGGCGCGCTTCTGGTAAAAAAAACGACCCTGTCGCGAACGCCAATGCTGATGAAAGTTGACAGCGCGGGAAAGGCAAAAAAAGTTGCCATGCAGGGAAACGCCAGCAGCAGGTTAGCCGGAGGCGGGAGCACGGTATACTGGACAGAATTTTCGCCGGATATTCGTTGGGAGCAAAGAAGCTACTCGGAGCTCTGGCGCTACGACACGCAAGCAAAGAAGGTAGCACGGCTGACGCGCAAAACCGCCTACTTTACTCCCGCCGTGAGCAGCGCCGGCGAAGTGGCAGTGAGCGAAAAATACGCATCGGGGGAGCAAGCTGTTGTTTTGTTAGATAGCAGCTTCCGGAAATCCGAAGAACTACTCCGCCTCCAACCGAACGAAAGCATAAACGACCTTGCATGGGTAAACAGGCAGACCATAGCCGTGCTGCACACCTCCATAAAGGGTATGAGCATTGGACTTTTGAGCGTGCAGGAGAAAAAAATGGAAACGCTGCTGCCGCACACCTATGCCGATATTTCCGGCTTGTCGGTGCAGGACGGGCAAGTTTTGTTCAGCTCCGGCTACAGCGGCGTCAACAATATTTACGCGCTGGATGTGCAAAGCAGGAGCATACGCAAGCTGACCAACGCCGCCTACGGCGCTTTTGAGCCGCTAATGGCAAGCAACAAGAGCAAGCTTATTTTTGCCAATTACGCCTCCAATGGCTACCATATCGCCTCGCTACCTTTCGATAGCCTGCTGATGGAAAAAACGACATTTAACGCCCCGTTTAGGCATGCGCTTGCCGAAACCCTAACTCAACAGGAGCAATTCCGCATAGACACTGCCGTGCTTGACTCCGCGCCGCTAAAAGTAGAAAAGTACGGCAAGGCGGCGCACCTGTTCAGATTTCACAGCTGGGGACCAATGGCGTATTCGCCAAGCAGCATCATCAGCGGAAGCCTCTCTGCCGTGGCGGTGGGCGCTACGCTGCTTTCGCAAAACAACTTGAGCACCGCTGTTACCTCGCTTGGCTACAGGTACGACAGAGGATTCAGCTCTGTAAATGCCTCCATTGCCTACACCGGCTGGTATCCGGTGGTGGAGCTGAGTGGCAGGTACGGAGCGCGCTACGCCACCCGTGCCAGCATTGGCAGCAGCAGCAACGCCTACGCCACATCGCAGCAGCGCTACGGCGAGCTGAATCTAACCGTGTCTGCGCCGCTTAGCTCAACGAAAGGCAACATCGTGCGGAGATTCACTCCATACGTCCAGCTGCTGCTAAGCAACGACAAAATACGCCTTGCCGACAGCCGGTCGTACACCTCCGAGCTTATCGCTAACGTTGGGTTTTCGGCGCAGCTCTCCACGCTCATGGCGGCGCGCGACATCAACCCGCGCTGGAGGGTAGGCCTCAGCGCAAATTTGCAGAGCGTACCCGTCCTGCGGCAGGCCTACCAGAAGGTGAGCCTCAGCGTGCAGGCAAACACGCCGGGCGTTGCCCTCAACCACAGCCTCAGGCTGTATGCAGGGTATGAGCAGCAGCGCACGCCAATTATATTTGCCACCCGCATGGCAGCGCCGCGCGGGTTTGCGCTGTGGAGTATTGGCGCACCGTCAATAGCAAGCTACTCGGCAAGCTACGCTTTACCTATTTGCTACCCCGACGTCAGCGTTGGGCCGCTGGCGTACGTAAAGCGCATTCGGGTAAACATTTTTGCCGACAGGATGGACGTTTACAGAGAGAAGCAAGCATGGATAGCAGGCTTTATCAGCGCGGGTTACGAGGCGGTAGTTGATTTCAACCCGTTGCGCTTGCCGGTGCTGGTAAGCGCAGGCTGGCGACAAACAGCCACCAAAATAGCTTCCGGGTCTCGCTATTCTTCCACAACCATTCCCGTTGAGTTTTTGCTAAATTTTAGCTATTCTTATTAGCTCAGAGTGTGTGAAGCAAACTCAAAATATCCATTAGCGCATTAGTTCATAAAAATCAGCCGATTTTTTTATACTTCGTGCAGGGTAATTTTGTGAGGTATAATTCTATTCCACAGGCGCATGGGAATCGAGTAAGAGGAACGGGATTCCTTCCCGTTCCGACCTCTCACACCACCGTGCATACCGTTCGGTACACGGCGGTTCTTTTTTAGAGGATTTATTCGTAATTCCAAATTCCAAAAAATCCTCCACTTTTCTATCAAATTTGCAGTATCTTTTTTTATAGCTATCTTTGCAGCAATATGCTTTTACCATGCGCTTTTTAAACCATCAAAATGCAGGCAGCAAACCGTACTTGAGCCTTGTGCTCGTTGTGGTTGCGTTGGCGTGCTGCTCTTCGTGCACCGTGAAGTGGCAGCTCAAGCGCGCAAACAAGAATTACGAGCAGCAGGCCTACTCACAAGCCTCGGAGCGCTACCGCAAGCTGCTGACCAAGACCGGACTCAAGCGAGAGCAGCAGCCGGAGGTGCTGTTTCGCTTGGCGGAGAGCCTCCGTCTGGCAGGCGCTATGCGTCAGGCCGAGGGCTACTACGAGCGCGCCATTGTGCGCGGCAACCCCAACCCCGATGCGCTGCTCGGCTTGGCAAAGTCGCAGCAGGCCAACGAAAAGTACGCTGCCGCTACGACAACCTACGAGAAGTACCTCCTGCTGGCGCCGCAGGACACCGTAGCGCGGCAGATGCTGGAATCCTGCATCGCGCTACGCGACACCGCCGTTGGCAGCACCCGGTACTTGGTAGATAACGTCAGCGATTTCAACAGCAACAAAGACGATTTTGCCCCTGCCTTTGCCGAGGACGACTACTCGGTGGTATACTTCACCTCGTCGCGCGAGGATGCGCTGGGCAAAAAAAAGAATATCATAACGGGCGACAAGTCTACCGATATTTTCTTCTCGAAGCAATCGCGCAACGGCCGCTGGTCAAAGCCCCTCCAGATTGACGGCGAGGTCAACACCAAGTCCGACGACGGCGTGTGCTCGCTTACCCCCAACCTGCGCGCCATGTACTTTACGCAGTGCCTCACGCGCGGCGCAAAAATCGGGTGCAGCATCTGCACCTCAACGCGCAGCGACGAAAATGTGTGGGTAGAGGTGGATAAGGTAAGCTTGTCCGACAGCACGTTCAACGTGGCGCACCCCTCGTTTTCGGAGGACGGCACGGAGCTGTATTTTGCCTCGGACATGGAAGGCGGATACGGCGGATTTGACATTTGGGTGGTGAGTCGTCAGGGCGAAGGCGACGAGTGGAGCGAGCCCACCAACATGGGGCCAAGCATCAACACGGCGGGCGACGAGATGTACCCCTACTTTAGGAGCGCAGGCATGCTCTACTTCTCCTCCAGCGGGCACAAGGGCTTTGGCGGGATGGATATTTTTAAGGCCTCCCGAAAGGAGCAGGGCGGGTGGCAGGTAGAAAACATGGGCCTGCCCATCAACTCGTCCGCCGACGACATTTCTATCATCTTTGAGCGAGAGCGGGAGGCCGGCTACTTTGCCTCGCGCCGCAGGGGTGGCAAGGGTGGCGACGATATTTACCGCTTTGTTTTGCCCGAGGCAAAGTACATGTTCATCGGCAGCGTGCGCAGCTACGAGGACGTCGCGCCTATTGCCGACGCCAGCGTAAAGATTATCTCGAGCGACGGCGAAACAAAAATGCAAAAAACGGAAAAGGACGGGCTATTCTCGCTACAGCTCCGGCCGGAGACTGACTACCTCGTGGTGGTGACCAAAACCGGATTCTTCAACCAAAAGGCGAAGTTCTCCACCAAGGGGTTAGAAGCGATAACCACGCTGCGCGAAGACTTTCGCATGCGCTCTATGGCCAAGGCTATAGAGCTCGAAAATATCCTGTATGACTTGGGCAAGTGGGAGCTTCGGAAGGAGTCGGAGGAATCGCTCAACCAGCTGGTTGAGGTGCTCAACGACAATCCGGGTATCAGCATCGAAATATCGTCGCACAGCGATAGCCGCGGCGACTCAACGTTTAATCTCGAGCTGTCGCAAAAGCGCGCGCAATCGGTGGTGGACTACCTTGTAGACAAAGGCATTGAGGCAAGCCGCCTGCAAGCAAAGGGATACGGAGAGGCAATGCCGCGCGTGGTGAGCAAGGCGCTGGCGGCGCAGCATAAGTTCATGGTAGAGGGCAGCACGCTGAATGACGACTTTATCCGACAGTACGTGCACAGCAGAGAAGAAGAAGACATTGTTGACCAGCTAAACCGACGCACGGAGTTCAAGGTAATTTCGGCAACGCAGTAGCAGGGGCGTTGGCGCGCCCCCTCTTGGTCTGCGCAAATGTTTTCGCTATGGAGATTTTGAGTAGGCTTATATATATTTTTTTTAAATTTTACGTAACAGGCAGGTAAAAAAATGGCGCATGAAAAGATAACAGACCGCTACGCAATGCGCGGGGTTTCGGCCTCGAAGGAAGATGTGCATAGCGCCATAAAAAATTTGGACAGGGGGCTTTTTCCCAAAGCCTTTTGCAAGATAATCCCCGACTACCTGAGCGGCAGCGCCGACCACTGCTTGGTGATGCACGCCGACGGCGCGGGGACAAAATCGTCGCTGGCCTACGCCTACTGGCGCGAAACGGGCGACCTGAGCGTGTGGCGCGGCGTGGCGCAGGACGCTGTGGTGATGAACCTCGACGACCTGCTATGCGTAGGCGTTACCGGAGGAATACTGCTCTCGTCCACCATTGGCCGCAACAAGCGGCTCATACCGGGCGAAGTGGTGCAGGCAATCATTGAGGGCACCGAAAGCTTGTGCGAAGAGCTGCGCGCGCTGGGGGTGAGCATATACCTTACCGGCGGCGAAACTGCCGATGTGGGCGACTTGGTGCGCACCGTCATTGTGGACAGCGCCGTAACCGCCCGCCTGAAAAAATCGGACGTTATCGACAATAAAAATATTGCAGCCGGAGATGTAATTGTTGGGCTGGCTTCCTTTGGGCAGGCAACCTACGAGCGCGAGTACAACGGTGGCATGGGCAGCAACGGCCTGACCTCGGCGCGCCATGACGTCTTTGCCAAGTATGTTGCCGAAAAATACCCCGAAACTTACGACGACGGAATTGACCCTCGTCTGGTGTACAGCGGGGCATACAGGCTGACGGACAAAACCTCAACGCCGCTGGATGCCGGTAAGCTGACGCTGTCGCCCACGCGCACATACGCCCCAATAGCGCGGCAAATTCTGGACGAAATGCGCCCTCACATCCACGGCATGGTGCACTGCTCGGGCGGCGCGCAAACCAAGGCGCTGCACTTTGTCGACGGCCTGCACATCGTTAAGGATAACCTGTTCCCCACGCCGCCGCTGTTTGCGCTTATCCAGTCGCAGAGCCAAACCTCGTGGCGCGAAATGTACAAGGTGTTCAACATGGGGCACCGCATGGAGCTGTACGTGCAGCCGCAGCACGCCGACAGCATTGTTGCCATTTCAAAAAGCTTTGGCGTGGACGCGCAGGTTGTAGGGCGCGTGGAAAAATCGGCGGCAAAAAAGCTGACCATTTGCAGCGACAAGGGAACGTTTGAGTATTGCTGAAAGTTGAAATCTGAAATCCAAAAGAATATAGAAAATTTAGGTAGACATGTCTGAGAATAAAATCCTGAGCAGGCTGGACGGGCTTAAGCACAAGTTTGAGGAGATAGGCCAGCAGCTGTCGGACCCCGATGTTATCGCCGACATGAAGAGGTATGTTGCGCTCAACAAGGAGTACCGCGAGCTGGAGCCTATCGTAAAGGCCTGCGACGAGTACCGTAACTTGCTGAGCAACGTGGAGGAGGCGCGCAATATACTACTCAACGAAAAAGACAGCGACATGCGCGAAATGGCGCGCGAAGAGCTTCTCCTGCTGGAAGAGCGTCAGCCAAAGATAGAGGAGCAAATTAAGCTCATGCTTACGCCGGCCGACCCGCAAGATGGCAAGAACGCTATCGTCGAAATCCGCGCAGGGACAGGCGGCGACGAGGCCTCAATTTTTGCAGGCGACTTGTTTCGCATGTACAGCAAGTTCATCGAAAAAAAGGGATGGCGCATGGAGGTGACCTCATTCTCCGAAGGCACTGTGGGAGGATACAAGGAGGTAGTGATAAAGGTTGTGGGCGAAAGCGTGTACGGCGTGCTGAAGTACGAGAGCGGCGTGCACCGCGTGCAGCGCGTGCCGCAAACCGAAACGCAGGGGCGCGTGCACACCTCTGCCGCCTCGGTAGCGGTGCTCCCCGAAGCCGACGAGTTTGACGTGGAGGTAAAGGAAAGCGACGTGCGCGTTGACACATTTTGCTCGTCGGGCAACGGCGGGCAGTCGGTCAACACCACCTACTCTGCCGTGCGCCTCGTGCACATCCCCACGGGCATTGTGGTGCAGTGTCAGGACGAAAAATCGCAGCTGAAAAACAAGGCAAAAGCGATGGAGGAGCTGCGCACGCGCATTTACAACATCGAATACCAAAAGTACATAGATGACATTGCGAGCAAGCGCAAAACGATGGTTTCGGGTGGCGACAGGTCGGCCAAAATCCGCACCTACAACTACCCGCAAAGCCGCATGACCGACCACCGCATCAGCTACACGGTATACAACCTGCCCGCCTTTGTGGACGGCGATATTCAGGATGTGATAGACCATCTGCAAATGGCCGAAAATGCAGAGCGCCTAAAGGAAAGCGAGCTTTAAATGAGTTGAGTTATCTGTGAAATTTTAGCAAATGAAAGAAGAGCAATCCCGTTCAATATTTTCGGGCATTAAGTCATACAAGGTAATCTTCCCTATTCTTATCGGGGTAGGGATGGTAGTGTTTATCTTTTGGGGCGAGCTGTACCCTAAGCCCTCTTTTCGGGGAGGCGCAGAGCACGAGGACGTTGCGCTTTACGCCGATAGCATTGTAGCGGTGCGCAATGGCGCGCTTTGCTACTCAACCGGCGACGTTTTGTACGCCAACACCAAGCGCATAGAGCGGCAGGTAAAGGCAGGCGATGTGCTGATGTGCAACGGCGACAGCCTGCTGCTGGCGCTTCGCAAAGACAGCGTGCAGGTGTGGTGCCGCGTGCTACAGGATGCGCACGTCGACATGGGCGACGTGCTGAGCGTAGAGGGTGTGAAGCTGCGGGTGTACAACGCCGGCGACGTGCTCCGCAGCGTAAATGTTTCGTGGCGCCTGTGGTGCTTCCTGCTGCTGGCGCTGGCGCTCATGGCGGGGCGCGACCTTGGTTACATGCTGCGCCTGCGCCTGCTGAGCGATAAGGAGCTGTCGTGGAGGCAGTCGCTGCGCGTGATTATGCTTTGGGAGTTCACCTCGGCAATTACGCCGTCGGCGGTGGGAGGAACAAGCGTTGCCGTGGTGTACGTAAACAAGGAGGGCATGAGCGTAGGCCGCAGCTCGGCCATCGTGATGGCCACGTCGCTCCTCGACGAAATTTACTTTGTGCTAATGTTTCCCCTGCTGCTGCTGATTGTGCCCGTGCAGCAGCTGTTTGTGGTGAACTCCACCATTGCCACGGGGCTGCTCACCATTACGCTGGCGGGCTACTTTGTCAAGCTCGCGTGGGTGCTTATGCTGATATACGGATTGTTTATCAAGCCGCAGAGCTTACGCTGGCTGATTATAAAGGTCTTCTCCTTGCCGCTGCTACGACGCTGGAAGGCAGGAGCAGTAAAGGCCGGTGATGACATCGTAGTGAGCGCCTCCGAGCTGAAGCATCGCTCGCCGATTTTTTGGCTCAAATCTTTTGCGGCAACCTTTGTCTCGTGGACGTCGCGCTACTGGGTTGTGAACGCCCTCTTTCTCGCGTTCTTTGCCGTGCACGACCACCTGCTGATTTTTGCGCGGCAGCTGGTCATGTGGGTCATGATGCTGGTTAGCCCAACGCCCGGCGGTAGCGGGTTTGCCGAGTTCGTATTCAAGCAGTTTCTGGGAGACCTTATCCCTGTAGCGGGTCTTACCGTCATAATTGCCCTGCTGTGGAGGCTTATTACCTACTATATTTACCTGTTTGTAGGGGCTGTGCTGGTGCCGGGCTGGATCAAAATGAAGTTTGGGAAAAAAAACCCAGCAGCATAAATACATAGCATTGATTGTCAAATAATTGTATTGCTCTATGGCGAGCTATTGTAATTCAATAACATCATGAAAGTAATTAAGCGAAACGACTTTGATGAATTGATAGACAAAGTTTATCAGGTACACTACGTATTACAGCGCAATGCGCAAAAAGCGGTTAACCTGAACCTGACCATACGTAATTGGATTACAGGATGCTATATAGTTGAATTTGAGCAAAATGGCGAAGACAGGGCAAAATACGGTACTCGCTTGCTTGAAGAAATGGCAAAGAGAATCAAAGCCAAAGGGGTAAAAGGGTTGGATGCGCAGTCGTTAAGGATATGTAGAGCATTTTACTCCGTGTATCCACAGCTTCTGCAATCAATATCTCAAAAAATTCAAAGTTTGGGCAGCAGCAAACAAATTCGCGGGTCACTGACCCGCGAATTACAAGCGATTGGAAATCAAATAACTACAATTCGCGGGTCACTGACCCGCGAATTGACGGAAGAATATCCTATCCCTTCCGAAACGCTACTGTCGCGCTTGAGCTTTACCCATTTCGTAGAGCTGCTAAGAAAGGAAGACCCGCTGGAGCGCCTTTTCTATGAAGTAGAAGCAATAAAGAATAATTGGAGCGTGCGCGAGTTGGAAAGGGCAATGAATACTGCCTTGTACGTAAGAACCGGCTTGTCGAAGAACAAAGAAGCAGTCGTTTCCAAATTCCAAAATCAAAAACCAGCTCAAAGCTTGGATGTAATCCGCGACCCGTACTTTTTGGAGTTTCTTGGGCTGGAAGAATGCTCGGAGTACAGCGAGCTGGAGCTGGAGCAAGCCATTTTAAACCATCTACAACAATTCCTGATTGAGCTCGGCACAGGCTTCTGCTTTGAAGCCCGTCAAAAGCGAATTACGTTCG
The DNA here is from genome assembly GCA_031268055.1 of Prevotellaceae bacterium. Classification (GTDB taxonomy): domain Bacteria; phylum Bacteroidota; class Bacteroidia; order Bacteroidales; family UBA932; genus JAITMY01. The sequence goes on from JAIRXY010000093.1 coordinate 9,786, forward strand.
ACAATACCCACTACCGAATTGATTTGGTTTTTTACCACCGTATCTTGAAAAGCCATATCTTGATTGACCTGAAAATAGGAAAATTTGACCATGCCGATGCCGGACAAATGAACGTTTACCTTAACTACTACAAGGATAACGAAATGTCAGATGGCGATAATCCCCCTATTGG
>JAIRXY010000135.1 GCA_031268055.1 Prevotellaceae bacterium
CAAAAAGTATACTGTTTCACAAGTTTCTGATGCTGTTGGATTTACTTCTTTTGCCCATTTTTCGGGAAGCTTCAAGGAGTTCTACGGCATTTCGCCGCGAGAGTATATGAATGGCTATACAAGTAAACGGGTAAAAAACAGCCCGCTATAAAAATGGTTGTAGCTGCTTGGCGCGGATTTTGGCAAAAAAATGTAACGAGAGCGAAAATATATGTTACAGCCATAGTAGTATACGTAACATTGTTTTAACCGTACTTCTAAAAATGGCTTTACTTTTGCCGAGAAAAAATAAATAAAAAGATAATCGTAATTTATGAAAAACATTTTTATTTTGAAAACAGCCAAATTTTTGCTGCTGTTCTTTCTTGTTCCGCTATGGCTCTCGGCGCAGAATATTCCTATTCAGGGCAGGGTGAGCGACAAAAACGGAGATGCGCTCATTGGAGCAAGCGTCTCTGTTAAAGGAACTTCAATTGGTACTGCTGTTGATGGAGGCGGAGGCTACTCCATTGCCGCTCCAAGCGAAAATGCAGCTTTAGTTTTTAGCTACTTGGGGTATATCACCCAAGAAATTACGGTCGGAAATCGGCGCGTAATTGACGTAACCCTTGAGGAGGACTTCCACTCGCTGGATGAAGTCGTCGTAGTGGGCTACGGAACGATGAAAAAGAGCGACCTGACAGGCTCGGTGGCATCGGTAAAAAACGACGCCATTCAGAAGTCTGTACCAACATCGCTTGACCAAGCGCTACAAGGTCGCGCTGCGGGGGTGCAGGTGCAGCAAAATTCGGGGATGCCGGGCGCAAGCACCTCTATTCGCATCCGGGGCATAAGCTCGCTCAACGCCTCTACAGACCCGATTTATGTGATTGACGGCGTGGTAATCGAAGGTGGAGCAGGCGGCAACATCAACACCAACCCGCTGGCCTCCATCAATCCGGCAGATATCGTTTCGATGGATATTTTGAAGGATGCATCGGCGGCTGCAATTTTCGGCTCGCGGGCGGCTAACGGCGTTATAATGATAACAACGCGCCGCGGACAAAAAGGTGAGGCTACCGTTAGTTACAACGGCTACGTGGGCTGGCAGCAAATTCCGGGGAAATTGGATGTGCTGAATTTGAGATCGTACGCCGCGCATCGCAATGTGCTGGCCGAAAACGGGATGATTAACTACAACAACAGCTTTGTTCGCCCCGACCTTTTGGGCGAAGGCACCGATTGGCAGGACGAGCTGTTCAATACCGCTATTATGCACAATCATCAAATATCTATCGCCGGTGGGAATGACATAAGTACGTATAACTTAGGCGCCGGTTATTCAAACCAAGATGGTATTGCTACGGGCTCTGGCTTTGAGCGGTTGAGCTTGTCGGGCAACTTTGATGCGCAGGTGAAAAGGTGGTTGAAGGCAGGCGTGAATTTTGCTTTTTCGAACACCTACCAGAACTTAACGGTTTCCGACCAGTCGCTGGTGCAGGTTGCGCTTCGCACTACGCCCGATGTGCCGGTGCGCAACGCTGATGGCTCGTTTGCCGCCTCCGACGAGCAGTTCATGCCAACCAACCCAATGGCAATGGCGAGCCTGATAACCAACAATAACGAAAGCTACGGCATTAGGGGAAATACTTACGTTGAAGTTGCGCCCGAAGGCTTTGTTGAGGGCTTGAAGCTCAGGAGCGAATTGTCTTTTAGCTACAATACGTCTAATGGCTTCCGCTTTCAACCCACCTACCGCTTGTCGGAATCGCAATTCAGCGAGGTGAACGAGGGTAGGTTTACAAAGCAGTACAACAAATTTTTGGGGTGGACCAATACGCTGACTTACGATAGGACTTTTAGCGATGTCCATAAAGTTACGGTATTGGTAGGCGAGGAGCTTCAAAAATCTACATGGTCCTACCTGATGGGGCTGCGCAATGGCTACCCCTCCAACGGGTCAACCGACCTAACGCTTGGCGATGCTACTACAGCCGCCAACGATGGGTATACCGGCAGCTTCCCCCTCATAGGCGCCTTCGGGCGTGTTTTTTACTCCTACGACAGCAAGTACTTACTGACGGCGACGGTGCGCCGCGACGGTTCGTCGAATTTTGCCGACGGGCATCGCTGGGGAACTTTCCCCTCGGCTGCTCTTGCGTGGCGGGTGTCGGAGGAAAACTTTTTGAAGGGCAACCCAATCATTGACAACTTGAAGCTGCGATTAGGATGGGGGTTGGTTGGAAACCAAAATGTGCCCGACCACTTTTCCTACCTGATGCGCTATGGCGGCGTTACAACTCCGTGGGGAGTGGGGCTATACGCCGATAACATGTCAAACGAAAAGGTTACATGGGAAACTACAACTTCCTTGAACGCAGGCTTGGACTTATCCATACTGAGCAACCGCATAGAGCTTGTCGTTGACTTGTACCGCAAGACAACAGAAGATTTGCTGATGTACCTGTACGTGCCGGATTATCTCCTTTACGAAAGAAATCTTGCGTGGGGAAATGTGGGGTCGCTGGAAAACAAGGGGATTGAAATTACGCTGAATACGGTAAACATCAACAGTAAAGATTTTAGCTGGCGCTCGAACATTAATTTCTCTTTGAACAGAAACAAAATTCTGGATATAGGCAGCAACTCCTCCAGCCAAATTCTTGGGAGGGTAGATGATAACTCGTGGGGCATGACCGGCCAAACCGTCATAAACCGCTCCGTAGAGGGGCAACCCATCGGGCAATTTTACGGCTACGAGGTGATTGGGCGCTTTGAAAAGGCAACCGATTTCTACTACAAAAATGGTGAGGGCGAGGTTGTGCGCACGCCGGTAATGTCCGATTTGCCCATTGACGAAACCAGCGGCGTTTGGATTGGAGACTACATTTACCGTGACCAAAACAGCGATGGGAAAATTGACGAGAATGACCGTACCTTTATCGGCAACCCCGAGCCGAAATTCATTTACGGCATAGGCAATACATTTACCTATAAGAATATAGATTTGAGCATTCAGCTTACGGGCGTTTACGGCAACGATGTGGTGAACTACGCCCGTCGCTACATGGAGAATCCGCGGCGCAACATCTCCAACCTGCTTACAACAGCCCTTGACTACGCAAGGCTTGAGCTGATAGACCCGAACGGCCCCAATGACTACCGGAACGTTAGGGTTGCCGGCGGAGCCGCGCGCTCGCCGCGCTTGCCGCTTTCTACGGCAACTTCCGACTACGACTTTGCGTTCTCCGACCGCTTCGTCGAAGATGGCTCTTACCTTAGAATCCAGAATATCTCGGTGGGGTACACGCTCCCGAGCAAGCTGGTAAGGAAGTTGGGCATTGCTAACGTCAAAATCTATACCAACCTGCAAAATCTCTACACCTTCACCAAGTATCGAGGCTTCGACCCCGAGATTGGCATTGCATACGGCTACCAAAGCTCCCTGCTTACCGGAGTGGATAACGGCCGCTATCCTTCGCCTCGCATATATACTTTTGGAGTAAATGTTACATTTTAAAAATACATAAGCGGATGAAAACACAAAAAATATTTTTTACAGTATCACTTTCAGTAGCTTTGCTGCTGAACGGTTGTGATAGCTTTTTGGAAAACGAGCCGAGCAACTACATTGTCGGGAGTACGCTGACGGAAGAAAGCCTCCCGATGCTGACTTCCCCGCTTTACAACAGGGCATGGTTTGGCTTCAACAGCAACTTCTACTTCGGCTTGGGCGATGGCATGGCTTACAACCTCAATGCGCCTTACTCCGACTACATTTATCCGTTCAGCGATTTGTCCATTACCGGATTGACCGGCCCGCTGGTAAGCGCGTGGAACTCCCTCTACACCGTGGCAGGACGGGCTACGGGCGTTATAGAAACGGTTGAAGTGAGCGATGCTACCCAAGAAGTAAAAAACCGGTATACCGCAGAGGCGCGATTTATGCGCGGTACGGCCTACTGGT
>JAIRXY010000149.1 GCA_031268055.1 Prevotellaceae bacterium
ACTTGAGATTATCATGATATTTTCAAGTAGCAAAAACAAAGAAGCCATGTATAATCGTATGCAACAATTTTTAGGCTCGGGCAATGAAAGTATCTTTCTATGGGGCGCGAGGCAAACAGGAAAAAGCACATTGCTGAAAACGCTTTTCCCCAGAGCATTATGTTTCGACTTGCTGATTTCGAGCGAGTATAAAAGGCTAACGGAAAAGCCTGATATTTTGCGCGAAGCTATTTTGGCAAACCTGAACACGCAGCCCGTTGTCATTGACGAAATTCAGCGAATACCCGAGCTGCTGAACGAGGTGCACTGGCTAATAAGCAGCTACAATGTACGCTTTATTTTGAGCGGCTCAAGTCCTCGCAAAATTATTCGCTCAGGAGTTAATTTATTGGGAGGTAGGGCTTTGCGCTACGAACTTTATCCACTTGTCAGCAGCGAAATACCAGATTTTGACCTGCTGCGAGCTATCAATCACGGACTTTTACCACGCCACTACGACGCTGTCGCCCCGCAAAAAATGATTTCGGCATACGTTGGCAGCTATTTGCGTGACGAGATTGTTGCAGAGGCTCGCCTTAGAAATGTCGGAAATTTCTCGCGATTTCTCGAAGCAGCGGCCCTTACTAACGGCGAAACGGTGAACTATACCAACATCGCAGGCGACTGTGGGGTAAGCAGTACAACTGTAAAAGAGTATTTTCAGATTTTGGAAGATACGCTTATAGGTAGATATTTACCCTCATTTCAAAAGCGACAGAAGCGGCGCGTAGTCGCTGCGCCGAAATTTTATCTGTTTGATGTGGGAATTGCCAATAATTTACTCAAAAGAGGCAAAATTGAGGCGGGAACGGAACTTTTCGGCAAGGCATTTGAGCATTTTATTTATCAGGAAATTTATGCGCACTGCCGCTACTCCGAAAACGAATATTCGATTTGCTATTGGCGCACGGCTTCGCAGATGGAGGTTGACTTTGTGCTTGGCGACCACGAAGTTGCCATTGAAGTAAAAGCTACCGAACAGGCTAACAGTCGGCATTTGAAAGGGCTGAAAGCTTTTGCCGAGGAGTATACGACAAAAAAGTTGATTTTAGTGAGCAACGACCCTTTGCCCCGGTTGGCGGGCAATATTTTAATTCTGCCTTGGAAAGTGTTTTTGGAGCGGCTATGGGCAGGAGAAATTATTTGACTTATTTGGCAACAACTGCCAACGACGGGAAAACATACCCTGTAGATTGCTATGATCTTGATGTGATTAATCTCCGGTTGGCTATTGCGTGAAATCCAAGCAGGGCATAAAATTCCGCCAATTGCTACAGTATTTTTGGCATAGCTATTCTTTTTTGGGTGTGCTCTTGGCTTGCTGGTGTGCAAGAACGCCGCGTATTTCTCCGTAGGAGTACTCGTGGCTTAGCGTCGAAAATATCTGCGTTAGATTTTTGTCCGCCACCTTCTTTATTCCCTCCTCAATGGCGCTGATTCGCTCTTTGCTCAGCCACTTATGGATGTCGAGGTCGCCGGACGCTACCATCTGCCCAAGGTGCGACTCTACCGTGCTTTCGGAAATATTGCGCGCGGCGGCAATCTGCGCTATCGCTTGCCCTTGGTCAAACATCTCCAGCGTTACTTTTGCCGAATCACCTTTCTGTGGCTTATGCTTCTCGCTGACAGGCTCTACCTTTACTTCTTCTCGCTTTGGCGGGTCAATCTTCACCAAGCATATGTTGTCATACTTTATTACCTGTACTCTACTCATCACAAATAGAATATCCATCTCTACTTCTACCAACTCTTTAATATACTCTTTTACCCTTGCTGCCTTTTTAACCTGTGCAGCGTGCAGCTGTAGCGGCAGCAAAATTTCGTCGTAAATGTTGGAGTAAAAATAGCTGGCTGCCTTTGGAACGCGCAGCTGCAAGCCCTGCGGACTGCCTGTTCTTTGCACGTCGTCGAGGAGCTTTTGCAGCACAGGGATGAACTTGTCGGCAACCTCTTTTAGCGACCTTGCTTTTTGGTAAATTTGCATGGAAAGCTGCTGCGCCTTTTCAGGCTCCGGAATTTTTTTCTCCGGCACAAGGTCAAGAAATTTTCTTGCCGCGCTCACCAACGGCTGAAGGTTAAATACCTTGAGCAGCTTTTGGGCGCAAAACCGCGGCTTTTCCACTTTCAGTACTTGTTGAAGTCTATCAATGGTATCTCCTCTTTCAGAGAATGTTATAACATTATCATCAATGGTAATACTTTTGGGCGTTATGCGCGATTGCAGCACAAGCCCCTCAAGGGTAGTGCAGCGGCTGAGCGCCACGTAAACCTGACCGGGCGCAAACGCCTGCCCTGCATCAATGATGGCTCGGTCGAAGGTCAGCCCCTGACTTTTGTGAATGGTGATAGCCCAAGCAAGGCGTATGGGGTACTGCGTAAAAGCGCCAAGCTCATCTTCGTCCACAGAGTTCGTTTCTCTGTTGAGGGAGTAGCGGATATTTTTCCACGTCTCGCGGCTTACCGTCAGCATTGGGAAGTTTGTATCTATGGGCTGTACCTTTATCTCCTTGTCGCTGATTTCCGAAACCACCCCCAACATGCCGTTGTAATACTTCCGATCTTGCCCTGTATCGTTCTTTATAAAAATTACTTGTGCACCTCTCTTTAGCTCCAGCTGCATGTCGGTAGGTAGCGAGTTTTCGGAAAATTCGCCGGTTATGACGCCCCGAAAGCTGTACTTTGTTGCAGGCAGCTCTTGCAGTTTTTGCGCGTTTATGCGGTCAACGCGATAGTTGTGGGTTGATAGTATGATATAGCACTCATTGTCAGATGGATTAAAATCTTGCTTAAAGCGTTCATTCAATACATTTATATCGTCGCTGCTGAGGTTGCCAAGCCGTACCTTGTTGAGCAAATCAATAAATTTTTGCTCCTTTTGCCGGTAGATTTTTTTCAGCTCAATGTAAAGCGGAGTCGCTTTTTCCCATGCCCTGGAGTGAAAGAAAAACTGGCTTTGGTAGTGCTGAGAGAGCAGCGCCCACTCCTCCTCTTTTGCAACGGGTGGCAGCTGGAATACGTCGCCAATGTAGAGCATTTGTACGCCGCCAAAGGGTTGCATGCTGCTGCGGTAGCGCCGCAGGGCGGCGTCGACCGCGTCGAGTAAGTCGGCGCGCACCATGCTGATTTCGTCAATTACGAGCATATCAACGCTTCTCAGCAAGTCTATTTTTTGCTTCGTCATGCGAAAGTGCGTCGTATTTTTGCTGTAGCCAACGCCGGGAATATACGGCTCAAACGACAGCTGGAACAGCGAATGTAGCGTTACTCCGCCGGCGTTGATGGCGGCAACGCCTGTAGGCGCCGCTACCAGCATTTTCTTGTCGCTATGCTCACGGATGTACTTGAGAAAAGTTGTTTTTCCGGTGCCTGCTTTTCCGGTAAGGAAAATATGCTGCGAGGTGTTGTTTATGAGGTCCAGCGCCAGCTGAAATTCTTGGTTGGAGAGGTCGGGATTTGTCATAGAGGTTAAGGATTACTTGAATTAAACTTTTACTTCTACTGAAATAGGGCAATGATCTGAATGTACTGCTGATTGATATATTTCGGCCTTTTGAAGCGTTGCTTTAAGCGACTCCGTGCACAGGAAGTAGTCAATGCGCCAGCCAAGGTTTTTGCTACGAGCGCCGGAGCGAAAGCTCCACCAGCTGTACTGGTCGGGCTCTTGGTTAAAAACGCGGAACGTATCCACAAAGCCCAAGTCCACAAAGCGGTCGAACCACGCGCGCTCTTCGGGCAAAAAGCCCGATACTGTCTCGTGCTTTTTGGGGTTGTTGATGTCGATGGGCTTGTGGCAGATGTTGAGGTCGCCGGTGATGATTAGGTTTGGCTTTTCGCGGCGGAGCGCTGTGATGTAGGTTGTGAAATCCTCCAAGTAGCGCATCTTAAACGCCTGCCGCTCGTCGCCGGTGGTGCCCGAGGGGAAGTAGGAGCACACCAGCGTAAACGCGCCAAAGTCGGCGCGAATGACGCGCCCCTCGCGGTCGTAAGCCTCTACGCCCATGCCAAGCTGCACGCCATCCGGTTTGGCCTTACACAGTATCGCCGTGCCGCTGTAGCCTTTCTTTTCGGCCGAGTACCAGTAGAGATATTCGTACCCCAGCGCCCGAAACGCAGCCTCATCAATTTGCTCGCGGACGGCTTTAAGCTCCTGAAAGCAAACTATATCGGCGTTAGCGTCTTTGAGCCACCCTATCAAGTCTTTGCCCATAGCAGCCCTGATGCCGTTTACGTTGTATGAAATTAACTTCATGTTAAGTACGATGTAAATATGATTTCTGCTTATCCTTTTTTTTACAGCCTCCGTTGGCTTTGCGGTTTATCGCTGACGTTGACGTTTGGCAGGCAAGCGTATGGAGGTTATGCTATTTTGTGCTATCTTTGCCACAAAGATAAGAATTTATGGACGAAAAAAAAACAGGGCTGGTAGTAAAAGCTGCGGGCAGCCTTTACACGGTACAGAATACAACGTCCGGCGCGCTGCACGAGTGTAAGATTCGCGGAAAACTGAGGCTGAGGGGTGTGCGTACAACCAACCCGCTGGCGGTGGGAGACATTGTGCGCTACGAAGCCAGCCCTGCGCCCGTAATAACGGCGCTGGAGCCCCGCCGTAACTACATCATTCGCAAGGCGACCAACCTGTCGAAGGAGGCGCACATTGTGGCGGCAAACGTTGACCAAGCGTTTCTGGTGGTTACGGTTGACCTGCCGCGCACAAGCATGGAGTTCATCGACCGTTTTTTGGT
>JAIRXY010000153.1:0-5000 GCA_031268055.1 Prevotellaceae bacterium
GTGCGCAGCTACTTCGTTGAAGATTCGCTGTTCCGTCGGCAGGTGGAGGAGATGGAGCAGCAAAACCTGACCATGCAAAACTTCAGCGACGGCCGCCCGTCCAGCATAGACAACCTGCATTTTTTCCCGCCCGCGCGAGGTCACGTGGCAAGCAAGTTCGACCTGCAAAATGGGCAGTTCGGCGTTAGCGTGGAGGTAAATGGCGGTAGCGTGGTGATGGCTGCCCTCAGCGGTGTTATAGTGGCCGCCCACTGGACTATCGAAAATGGCTACGTGGTCAACATCCAGCACGAGCTGAACATTACCACCGTGTACAAGAACAACAAGCGGCTATTCAAGCAGGTGGGCGCACATGTAAACGCCGGAGAAGCTATCGCTATTGCCGGCGCAAGCAAGGACGACAGCACGCTGCTGTTTGAAATTTGGAGCAACGGCGTTCCTGTAGACCCTGAGCTGTACATCGTTTTTTAGCAAAAGCTTGCCGGCTTCAACTTTCGCAACTTTCGCTTTCAACACCTTCAAATTTTTCAGCGTATGATGAAAAAACGCATTGCCATTCTTGGCTCTACCGGCTCTATCGGGACGCAAGCCTTGGACGTGATAGCGCAGCACCCCGACAAGTACGAGGTGGAAACGCTCACCGCCCACCGCAACGTGTCGCTGCTGGCGCAGCAGGCTATCCGTTTTCAGCCTAACGCGGTTGTCATTGCCGACGATTCAAAGTACGGCGAGCTGAAATCGCTGCTTGCCGACCACCCCATTAAGGTTTACGCCGGAAGCAAGGCTGTTTGCGAGGTGGTGCAGCTGCCGGGCGCTGACGTGGTCATATCGTCGCTGGTGGGCATTGCAGGGTTAAGGCCTACCATTTGCGCCGTTGAAGCCAAAAAGCAGGTGGCGCTGGCCAACAAGGAAGCGCTGGTGGTGGCAGGCGACCTCATCTGTCGGTTGGCGCAAAGGAGCGGCGCCGCCATCATTCCGGTGGATTCGGAGCACAGCGCCATATTTCAATGCTTGGCAGGCGAGCATAGCCCCATCGAAAAAGTTTACCTCACCGCCTCGGGCGGACCCTTTCTGCACGCCAGCGCCGACGACCTCCGCCGAGCTACCAAGGAGCAGGCGCTAAGGCATCCGCAGTGGAGCATGGGCGCTAAGGTTACCATCGACTCGGCAAGCATGATGAACAAAGGATTTGAGGTAATTGAAGCCCGCTGGCTCTTTGACCTGAAGCCCCATCAGGTGGAAGTGTTGGTACATCCGCAAAGCGTGGTGCACTCTATGGTGCAGTTCGCCGACGGCAGCATCAAGGCGCAGCTGGGAGTACCCGACATGCGAATTCCCATTGGCTACGCGCTAAGCTTCCCCGAAAGGCTTGCGCTCAACGTAAGCCGCTTCAGCTTTGCCGAAACTCCTACCCTGACGTTCCAAAAGCCTGATACGGAAAAGTTCCGCTGCCTTGCGCTGGCTTACGAGGCGCTGAGAATGGGTGGCAACGCCGCCTGCGCCGTCAACGCCGCCAACGAGGTTGCCGTTGACGCTTTTTTGCGCGGTAAAATAGGCTTTTTGGATATTGCAGAAATGGTAGAGATGGGGCTGCAAAAAAATGACTTCATCGCGCAGCCAACGCTGGAGGACTACCTGCAAACGGACGAAAGGATAAGGCGAATAGCGGGCGAAATGAGGTAGCGCCGCCGCCGCCGCCAGCTACGCTTCCTGCGCTGCTTGCTATCCCACCGCCGTATGCGGGTGCGCTGTCGGCTTAGGCTGCTTCGCCACCGATTTGTTTTTCCACAAGTCCGAAAAGTAGTAGATGAGCGCCTGCACCAGCCCTACGCCCCACGCTATGGGAATTGCCCAGAACGCGCCGAGGTAGCCCAGCCTGTCGCTGTGCGACAGAAAGTAGGCCAGCGGTATGCGGATAATCCAAAGCGACATGAGGGTGGTAAGCATGGGAACGAGCGAGGCTCCCGCTCCGCGGTGCAGCCCGTTGAGCACAAACATGGACGAAAAAATGATGTAAAACGAGCAGACAATGGCAAGGTACTGCCCTCCTACCGCTATCACCGCCTCGTTTGCAGCGTCGGTAAACAGGCCGATAAGCGGACGGCGCAGCGCTACTATCAGCAGCGATATGGCAACGCACACGGCGCCCGACATGAAGAGGGTAGCGCGCAACCCTTCCTTTACCCGCTGCAATTTACCTGCTCCCAAGTTTTGCCCCGTAAAGGTGGAGAGGGCGGCGGCAAAGTTCATGGCCGGCAGCATTGCAAACATGTCAATGCGCGTAGCAGCCCCGTAGCCTGCCGCCACGTCTACGCCAAAGGTGTTGATGAGGCCAAAAAGCGCCGCCATGCCAACGGCCACAAAGGTCTGCTGCACTCCCGACGGAAGCCCAATGCTGATGGCCTGCCGAAAAACAGGGTAGCAGAACTTGGCGCGAAAGAGGTTGAAGGAGGGCAGATGGTCTTTGCTGCGAACGTAAGCAATAACAAACAGCCACGACACGCCCTGCGCTATAACCGTTGCCAGCGCCACCGACCCCGTGCCCCAGCCAAAGCCAAGGATGAACAGCAAGTCGAGCGCAATATTGATAACGGTGGCAACAATGAGCGCGTAGAGCGGCGTTGTAGAATCGCCCATCCCCCGCAAAACGGACGATGTGGCGTTGTAGCCAAACATGGTAACCATGCCTCCGAAGTACACGTTGAGGTAGGGTTTTGCGTAGCAGCGCGCCTCTGCCGGAAGCTGAATGAGGTCGAGAATGTAGTCGCTAAAGAGTATGCCTATGCCTCCCAGGGCAAGGCTTGCCGCAACCATAAAGAGCGTAACGGTATCCGACGCCTGCTGCACCTTTTGGTGGTTGCGCGCGCCAAAATACTGCGCCACCACTACCGTTCCCCCAATGCCAATGCCCACCACGAGCGCCACCACAACCATTGCCACCTGCGTTGACGCCACCATGCCTGCCAGCGCCTCCTTGCCTATGTACCTGCCAACAATAATGCTATCCACAACGTTGTAGAGCTGTAGGAACACATTACCCAGCAGCATAGGCCAAGTAAAGTAGAATATGCGCTTGGCTACATTACCCGAGGTGAGCCTCATGTCAGAATTAGGAATTACGAATTAGGAATTACGAATAGGGAGGGGAGGAAAATCAGAAATCAGAAATCAAGGATTACGAATAGAGGATGAAGCTCCGGTGCAGGAGTCCCTCTATTCGTAATTCCTAATTCGCAATTCCTAATTTCTACAGGCTTCCTATCATTTTTTTAGGGTCAACCCAAGCGGTGAACTGCTCGTCGGTGAGGTATTCCAGCGATAGCGCAGCCGCGCGTAGCGTGGTGTGCTCCTTGTGCGCTTTCTTGGCAATTTGAGCAGCTTTTTCGTAGCCAATGTGCGTGTTGAGCGCCGTTACCAGCATTAGCGAATTGTTTACCAGCTCGTTAATGTGCGTTACGTTGGGCTCAATGCCAACGGCGCAGTTATCGTTGAACGAAGCGCATACGTCGCCGAGGAGCTTGGCCGACTGCAAGAAAGCGTTTGCCATAACGGGCTTGAAAACGTTGAGCTCGTAGTGGCCTGTGCTGCCGCCTACGCTTATGGTAACGTCGTTGCCAATGACCTGAGCGCACACCATAGTGGTAGCCTCGCACTGCGTAGGGTTTACCTTGCCGGGCATGATGGACGACCCCGGCTCGTTTTCGGGGATTAAGATTTCGCCAATGCCGGAGCGCGGCCCCGAGGCCATCATTCGAATATCGTTGGCAATTTTCATCAGCGAAACCGCCAGCTGCTTTAGCGCTCCATGCGCTTCCACAATGCCGTCGTGGGCTGCCAGCGCTTCAAACTTGTTGGGCGCGGTTTTGATGGGCAGGCCGGTAAACTTGGCGATGTACTCTGCCACTTTTACGTCGTAACCCTTTGGGGTGTTAAGGCCGGTGCCTACAGCGGTGCCGCCCAGCGCAACCTCGCCGAGGTGCGCCAGCGTATTCCTGATGGCGCGTAGCGCGTGGTTGAGCTGCGCCACGTAGCCCGACAGCTCCTGCCCAAGGGTTAGCGGCGTAGCGTCCATAAGGTGCGTGCGCCCTATTTTTACAATATCCTTAAATGCTTCGCTCTTTTTTTGCATCGTATCGCGCAGCATTTCTACCCCCGGAATGGTTGTTTCCGCCACAGCCTTGTATGCGGCTACGTGCATAGCCGTTGGGAAAGTATCGTTGCTTGACTGCGATTTGTTCACATCGTCGTTGGGGTGGATAAACGTTTTGCCCTCGCCCAGCTTGTTGCCCAGCAGCACGTGGGCGCGGTTGGCTACAACCTCGTTTACGTTCATGTTGCTTTGCGTACCCGACCCTGTTTGCCAGATGACGAGCGGAAACTGCTCGTTCAGCTGCTTGTCCAAAATTTCATCGCACACCTTCGCTATCAGGTCGCGCTTTTCGGCGGGCAGCACGCCCAAGTCGCAGTTGGCGTAGGCCGCAGCCTTTTTCAGGTAGGCAAATGCCTCAATAATTTCCTTGGGCATGGACGCCTCCGGCCCAATCTTAAAGTTGTTGCGCGAGCGCTCGGTTTGCGCGCCCCAATACTTGTCGGCGGGTACCTTCACCTCGCCCATTGTGTCTTTTTCAGTACGAAATTCCATGTGCTTTACAGGTTATCAAGTTGCTATTTTTTGGAGCACAAACTTACATGAAAATCCTTAGATTAACAAGCGCAGTATGCCAAATTTTCTTCCAAGCGTGGCGCTGCCGCGGCGGGCAAATGCAGCAACGCCTCACCGCAGGCAGTAGGTTTTCAAAACCTTATCAAGACTCAAATTGATACCCCTTAACCGCAAAAATAGCCGACAATCAGCCGTGAATGAGGTAAGCTGCCCAGCTCATGGAAGCAACCATCATACTTTTTCAGCGATAAAGCCCAACGCTTGATTTTCTTCGCTCTGTTTTTTTATTGCTGTATTGAATTTTTAAACGAAAAAAATGCATGATACGTGCGTGCGC
>JAIRXY010000159.1 GCA_031268055.1 Prevotellaceae bacterium
CCGCCACAGGCGCTTCCGCTGCCGCCTCCTGAGCGTAAAGCTCAGGCACACCGAACAGCAAAAGGCACAGCATGGCTGCATACCTCAAAATCAAATATATGCTACATTTTTTCATAGTAGTGTTTTTTTTTTAATCGTTAGACATAATGTAGCTTACTTCTCCTGCTCGGCGTTGTAGAGGGCAATATCGCCTCGCTCGCCTGTGCGGATGCGAACAGCGTCTTCTACCGGAATGACAAAAATTCTTCCATCTCCGATTTCGTCGGTCTGAGCAGCCTTTTGAATAGCTGCAACCACTTTTTCCACGTTCTTGTCGCGAACGATTATGCTCAGCAAAACCCGCTCAATGCTGCTCGTGTCGTAAACCACACCTCGGTATATGCGCCCCTGGCGGGATTTGCCCACGCCGCGCACATCGTAGTACGAAAACCATTCGATGTCTATCTCCAGTAGCGCATCCTACACGTATTCTAACTTGGTTTTTATAATGATTGATACGATTTTTTTCATTTTTTTTTCATTTTTTTAAGTTAGAAACTAACGCCGAACACCAAAAATACGTCCTCGGAGTTGGGGTTAAAGATGAGTTGGCCAAATACGGGCAGGGTAAAGCTGTCGGTAATTTTCAGCTCCTTGGTTGCCTTGAGCGAAACGTTCACAACCGCCAAGCCGTGGCTATAGTACAGCGGTGGGTTAGCCGGCTCGTAGCTTGGCGACTCCCACGGCCTCACCCCCAGCGCAGCGTCCAGTGATACTCCCTTAACGGTGAAAGGGTAAAGCGCCTCAATGTAGGTAGAAAAAGCGCGCGACGGCTTGCCTGCATCGTCGTACTTGAAGTCGTTGCCGGCAAAAAACGTGCTCCACGACAGCTTCAGGGGGAAGCGCTCTGCGGGAAGCGTATAGGCCAGCGTTGCCTCAAACAGGTGGTCTGATACCTTTTTGTCGAGGTTGCTCGGGTCGTAGGAGTTTCCGCGCGAGAAGTAGCCGTAGGCGCTTTCTCCGCTCCACCAGTAGTCGGTTACGGCAACATCCAGCCCGGCAATGGAGTAGCTCAGCGTAAAGTCAACCTCCTTGAAGCCGGAGCCAACATCTACGCTTCCCCACGACGACAGGGAGAAGCCGGCAAGCTCCACGCCAACGCTGGGCTGAACAGCAACCCCCGACTGGTACGCTCCGCGCCAAACGTAGGAGCTGACCATATCGGCGCCTACCGAAAAGTTTACGCCGCTCTCTTTCTCGGCGTTTTCCTGCGCCCACGCCGTGCAGGGCAATATGCACAGCGCTGCTGTACAAATTTTCATCATTTGTCTTTTCATAGTAATTTTCCTCATGTGCTGGAGGGCTAATATTAGGTAGAATAATAGAATAAAGCCCTCACGATTAAAAACTTAATTAATTTTGCCTGCTCTTGGGGGTGGCAAGTAGCGCACCCCCTTTGCCTTTCGCAAGAAGCTGCTTCTCCAAAAAGCGACGGAGTAGAGCAACGGCTGCATGAATCCTTAGCTTTTGTGCGTATCGTAGTTTTCCCCCTTTAGGGGGTTTTGCACACATGAGTACATCAAGCAGTAGATTTTTGTTTTCATTTTTTAGGTGTTGTTTTTTCGTTGTAGATGATTCGGTTAATTTGGCAAAGCTGCATCGCGCGCGCTACAGCTTCCAATTTTTTATGCGCTCCACAGCTTCTATGGTAGCTGCCTTTTTTCCAAAGGCGGTGAGCCTTACAAAGCCCTCGCCGCTTGCGCCAAAGCCTGCGCCGGGGGTGGTTACTATTTGCAGCTCGTTGAGCAGCCGGTCAAAGAACTCCCACGAGGAGTAGCTGTTTGGCGTTTGCACCCAGATGTAGGGAGCGTTTACCCCTCCGTAGGTTTTCATGCCTATCGACTCCAAGCCTGTTTTTATCACGCTGGCATTCTGCAAGTAGTAGTCAATGGTTTCCTGCACTTGCTGCTTTCCTTCGGGCGAGTAAACCGCCTCGGCTGCGCGCTGCACAACGTATGCTGCTCCGTTGAACTTGGTCGCCTGACGACGCTTCCAAATGCCGTTCAGCGGAACTTTAGCGCCGGATGCTGTTTTTACCAGCAGTTCCTTGGGCACCACGTTATATCCGCAGCGCACTCCCGTAAATCCTGCTGTTTTGGAGAAGCTCCTGAACTCCACCGCCACCTGCTTTGCGCCTGCTATTTCGTAAATGCTGTGCGGAACATCGCTCTCGCGGATAAACGCCTCGTAAGCTGCGTCAAACAGGATGAGCGCCTCGCTTTGCAGGGCGTAGTCCACCCACTTTTTCAGCTCGGCTCTGGAGAGGGTTGTCCCCGTCGGGTTGTTGGGGTAGCACAGGTAAATAACGTCTACCCGTCCCGTTGGCAGCGCCGGCGTAAAGCCGTTTTGAGCCGTGCAGGGCAAATACTGTATGTTGCCCCATGCGTCGTTTTTCAGCTCGCCCGCGCGTCCGCCCATGACGTTGGTATCCACGTACACAGGGTAAACAGGGTCGGTGACGGCTACATGGTTATCGGCGCTCAGGATGTCTCCAAAGTTTCCGGTATCGCTCTTAGCGCCGTCGCTTACAAATATTTCATCTTGGGAGATGTCAATACCGTGCGCTGCAAAATCATTTTTTACGATTGCATCCAGCAGAAAAGGGTAACCCCTGTCGGGCGAATAGCCCCTCATTGTTCCCTCTGAGGCCATTTCGGCCGTCGCTTTCTGCATTGCCCCTACCACCGCTGGCGCCAGCGGGCGGGTAACATCACCTATACCCAAGCTGATAACGCTGGCGCTCGGATGGTTGGTTTTGTAGGCAGCAACCCTTGTTGCAATTTCGGCAAACAGGTAGTTGCCGGGCAGCTTTAAAAAGTTTTCGTTTACAAATGCCATTTTAGTTCAAGATTCAAAAGTTCAGTAGCTCAAAATATATATTTTAGTAGCACAAAGGTAAGCATTGGAGCATGTAGCTGTACCCTTTTGCAGGGCTACTTTTTTCTACTTTTTTCCTTTGCGTATAAGTTATCGACAAAAGTACGTATTTTGATTTCGATTTGATACAAATAACGTGTAAATAGTTATAAAATACAGCTGGTGTGAAAAAGAAAAATCCTCGCTTTACAAGGAAAGGAGGATTTTTGATGTCTTGCCACGATAAAATACCGACAGATTTTATTGGCTAATGAGATTTTATTGGCTAATGCTACCCTTTTTCAGCCGCCAGCAGGCTTTCGATTTGCTCCAGCTTTTCCGCCAACGGAAGCAGCCCATCTATCCAGTGAATGCGCGCTCCGTGGCGCTCAACGTGGCGAAACCACGTCATTTGGCGCTTGGCGAATTGATGAATAGCAACGTTGAGCTTTGCAACCATATCAGCGTAGGACAGCTTTCCGGTGATGTGCTCAATAATATATTTGTACTCCAAGCCGTAGTAGGTATGGGGCTGAAAACAAAAAGTCCTATTATCATTCAAGTGAATAATTGAT
>JAIRXY010000166.1 GCA_031268055.1 Prevotellaceae bacterium
AGTGTTTTCATTCAGGATTACAATTCGCGTTCCGTATACAGTGGAAGTAACCAAACAGATAAAAGCGCCTTTAACGAGTTGGCAGAACTTTCAAGTATGGTGCGGGCGAATTGCGCTTGCAATTCTCTTGCTTATCGTTTTGTACTTCGCACTAAAACTAAAAAAAATACTGCCTTAAAAGCCGCTTTTGTGGCTTTTCTTTCGTGCTTTGACTTTCGCCAAACACTCACAACAATTAAAAACGGCATTAAAACGCCGTTTTTTTGTTTTTTCTTTGCTTCTTAATCTTATAGTTATTTATTGCAGAAATAGTTGTATCTTTGCACCGTGCAATAGATACTGATATTTATTTCGATATACGGATAAATTTTTTGTACCGCTTTGTACCACGATATACATAAAATACTGATAATAAATTGAATAAATATTCTATATCGGAAAATAATCATTAACCGCAACAACTCTTTTCGGCTACAACCGTTTGAACGCAAAAATAATGTCCTATAAAAAATTTATCCCATAAAAGCCGTCAAAGGACAGCCCGAATACCTGAAAATGTAAATTTATACCCATAACAAGCTATGGAATAACGCTGCTTCAGCAGCTGTCGGGCAACCAATCGAAGCGTTCTTTTACTGGCTGAATGAAAAAACTTTCATGCAAAGCGCGTAAAAAGTTAGATCGCTACAGGGACTATTGGTACATTGCTTTGGTAGGATTGCTATCGCTCTAATTACATTAATTTTCAACCCTTTATTCGCATGATTAATCACTCAACGATGCACTCATCGCTATTGTCCAATAGAAAAAAGTTGGCAGTTATCGTTGCCGCCTCTTTTACCCTGCTTTGTGCGTTTATCCTTATACCTCAGTTTTCAATCGCTGTTTTTAACTATTTGTAGATAACTTTTTCATAAAAGGATGATGGATGTATCCCTAATAAGTAGTACATTTGCGCTCCGATTTTTTTTTGAAAAAATTTTGGGGCGTTTCGTTTCAGTAGTAGACAACTTTTGGATTAACATAGTAATATAGCATGAGCAATTCGGTTTTGTTTTTGGTAGTTTTTATCACTGCCCTGTCGCTGGTGGTTATAGCCTTAGCGCTGGCAGGGCTGTTGTCGCCGCGATCGTTAAGCCCACACAAGGGAGAGCCGTACGAGTGCGGTATCCCTACGCGGGGTAGCTCGTGGATGCAGCTGCGCGTGGGATACTACCTGTTTGCCATCCTTTACCTTGTGTTCGACGTGGAAACGGTGCTGCTGTTTCCGTGGGCTGTGGCGGTAAAGAGCATGGGAATGCAGGGGCTTGCCTGTGTGCTGTTTTTTTTGGTAATACTAACGCTGGGATTAGCCTATGCGTGGAAAAAAGGAGTGCTGGTATGGAGGTAAAAAATATACGCATACCCAACATGAAGTACGAGGATTTCAATGATAACGAATACCTCGAAGAGTATGTGTCGGAGCTGCGCAAGAATGGCGTGAACATCTTTGTTGGCAAGCTCAGCGATTTAATCAACTGGGGAAGGTCAAACTCGGTGTGGCCGCTCACCTTTGCTACGAGCTGCTGCGGCATTGAGTTTATGTGCGTGGGCGCTGCCCGTACCGATTTCGCCCGCTTTGGCTGGGAGGTAACGCGCAACAGCCCCCGTCAGGCCGATGTGATTTTTGTGTGCGGAACGATTGTGCACAAAATGGCGCCGGTGCTAAAGCGCCTGTACGAGCAAATGGCAGAGCCGCGCTACGTAATGGCCATAGGTAGCTGCGCCATTTGCGGCGGCCCGTTCAAGAGCTCCTATCACGTGGTGCAGGGCGTTGACGAAATTATTCCGGTGGACGTGTTCATCCCCGGATGTCCGCCGCGCCCGGATGCCGTCCTCTACGGTATGATGCAGATGGCGCGAAAAATTAAGGTGCAAAACTTCTTTAAGCTGCCCGACCAGCTGCAAATAGCAAGTTTGTCTAAACATGATAGCAGTACTGCCGATGGAAACAGCTGAAAAAGAACTTTTATCGCTTGGCCTTACCGAGGTAAGGCAGGTGGATGGCCGGCTCAACGTAACCGTGCCCCACGACAAGCTGTACAGCGTTGCCCGCTACCTGCGGCACGAAAGACCGGAAAAATTCGACTACCTGATAGATATCGTCGGCATGGACTACGGCGACGCTTTGGGCGCAATCTACTACATCTCGCCTTCGCAAAACCCATCGCTGGTGGTGGCGCTGGCCACAAGCACAGAAAGCCGAGAGCAGCCGGAGCTATTTTCGGTGTGCGACTTGTGGGATTCGGCGCTGGTGTACGAGCGCGAGGTGTACGACTTTTTCGGCATCCGTTTCGTCAACCACCCCGACATGCGCCGCATTTTTCTGCGCGCCGACTGGAACGGATTCCCCCTGCGCAAGGACTACAACGCAGACCCCGCCGTTAACCCCGTGCCGCTGGAGAACGAGCTCATTGCCGACATGGAGCGCATGCCCTCCATCAGCATTAAGATGGGTGAGCGCGTTGAGGAAGTACATCAGGTTTTTGACGAAGGCGAATACGTGGTCAACTTTGGCCCCCAGCACCCTGCCATGCATGGCGTGCTGCACCTGCGCGTGTCGCTTGACGGCGAGGTGATAAAAAAGATTGACCCCGTCTTTGGGTATATCCACCGCGGCATAGAAAAGATGTGCGAGAGCTACACCTACCCGCAAATACTGCACCTCACCGACCGGTTAGACTACCTGTCGGGAACAATGAATCGCCACGCCATGTGCCTCTGCTGTGAGAAGGCGCTGGCGCTGGAAACGCCGCAGCGCGCCCACTACATCCGCACCATATTTGACGAGCTGACTCGCATAGCGTCACACCTGCTGGGCTGGGGCTGCATGTGCATGGATATGGGGTCTATTACGGCTTTTGTGTACGGTATGCGCGACCGCGAAAAGATAATGGACATATTTGAGGAAACTTCCGGCGGACGGCTCATGGCGAACTACAACGTCATTGGCGGCGTGGCGCAGGATATTCACCCGAATTTCCAGAGACGGATAAAGGAGTTCATCCCCTACATGCGCAAGATGCTCAAGGAGCACCACCTGCTTTTCTCCAACAACCCCATTGCGCGCGGACGAATGAAAGATATTGGCTACCTGAGCAAGGAGAAAGCCATATCGCTTGGCGCAACCGGCCCGTCGGGCAGAGCGTCGGGGTGGCACAACGATATTCGTAAGATTGACCCCTACGCCGCCTACGCGCAGGTGAACTTTGACGAGGCGCTGCGCACCGAAGGGCTAACTTACGACCGCTACGTCATTCGCTTGGACGAGATAGAGCAGTCGCTCCGCATCATTGAGCAGCTTGTCGACAACATTCCCGAAGGGGCGTATGCCGCTAAAACAAAGGCCATCATTCGCCTGCCCGAAGGAGAATTTTTTCAGCGCGTAGAGAACGCCCGCGGGCAGCTCTGCGTGCACATTACGAGCAAAGGCGACAAAACGCCCTACAGGGTAAAGTTCCGTTCGCCGTCGTTGGTGCTGGTAGGGGCGCTAAAAGCGATTGCTACCGAGGCCAAGGTTGCCGACCTGATTATGATTGGCGCATCGCTGGACTACGTGATTCCTTGCATTGATAGGTAAAGTTAGCCGACTTGACCGAAGACCTAATAGAAATGGAGAGTGGATATTATTGTCTGATTTTCATAATATTGAATAGATGACATAAGTGATATCATAAATGTCACCAAAAATGTTGGGATAAATGTCGGGATAAATGTCGAAATCGCATAATATAGTAGACAATATGGCAATCTGATATTCTGTAAAAATTGTTGCATTTTAATAAATTAGATGGTGGTGAGAACAATAAGTTCGGTATAGCATGGATAATAATCTATGATTATAAGGTTTTAAATATTAGTGGCGTAAAAAATAGTAGTAATAATTAATAGTTAATATCGTGTTTAGCTTTTCAATTGTAACCCAGTGGATAGATGAGTTTCTCCGTCAGTACTTGTGCAGCGGTTTGACGTTGCTTATTGAGTGCTTGCTTATTGGGTTTCTTCTGCTGGGGGCATACGCAGTGTTTGCGCTTATCCTAATCTACATGGAGCGCAGGGTATGCGCCTTTATGCAGTGCCGCTTGGGGCCTAACCGCGTTGGGCCGTTCGGCATATTCCAAACGGTTGCCGATATGATAAAAATTCTCCTCAAGGAGCTTATCCACATCGACCGCGCCGACCAGCTTTTATTTCGCTTGGCAGCCTTTTTTGTGCTCATTGCTTCGGTAGGTACGTTTGGGGCTTTGCCGTTTGCAAAGGGCTTGCACGCGGTAGACTTCAACATGGGAGTGTTCTACCTGCTTGCCATATCGTCGCTGGGCGTGGTGGGTATTCTGCTGGCGGGCTGGTCGAGCAACAGCAAGTACACCATGATTGGCGCTATGCGCAGCGGTGCGCAGCTTATCAGCTATGAGCTGTCGTGCGGCCTGTCGCTGCTTGCCATTGTGGCGCTTTCGGGCACCATGCAGCTCTCGGAGATAGTGGCGCTGCAAGCCGATTCGTGGTTCATCTTTCAGGGGCACGTTCCGGCAGTGATAGCATTCTTTACCTACCTCATTGCCGGCCACGCCGAAACAAATAGGGGGCCGTTTGACCTGCCCGAAGCCGAATCGGAGCTCACGGCGGGGTACCACACCGAGTATTCGGGCATACAGTTTGGCTTTTTCTACCTTGCCGAGTACATGAACATGTTCATTATTGCCGGCATTGCCGCTACCATGTTTCTGGGCGGGTGGATGCCGCTGCACATCCCCGGATGGGAAGCATTTAACCATGCTATGGACTACATCCCACCGGTGATTTGGTTTTTGGGGAAGACATTCATGTGCGTGTTCCTTGCGCTGTGGGTTAGGTGGTCGTTCCCTCGCCTGCGCATAGACCAGCTGCTGAAGTTCGAGTGGAAAATTTTGATGCCGATATGCCTCATCAACATTCTGTTGATGGCGCTATGCGTGGCGCTGTGATAGCACGCCGGCAAGGTAACAATGCTGCTAAGTATTATTGAGAAAATGAAAGAATAATTAAGGAAGGATATGAAAACAGTAGCAGTACCTTTTCAGGATGATTTATTGCAGCAGATAGATAAATTTGCTGTGGATAATGTTCGTTCGCGGGCTGACATTATAGTTGAAGCAACAAGAATGTATGTTGAGCGGGAACAAAAGTGGCACGCCATATTTTCGTACGGCGATAGCTTGGCCTCGAAAAATAATTTTACCGAAACCGATGTGATGAACGAGGTAAAAGCGTGGCGCAACAATAAATGAAACTAGTATTATACGCAAATATTTTCATTTCGTCGTTTTTTTGGGGTGGTAATCCGAGAACAATTATGAAACGGATTATTCTCGGCAAGGATATACTATTTACTTCCGAGGAAATTCTAAAGGAAACGACAGGAGTACTGATGCGTCCCAAATTTAATGCAGGCGAGCACCTCATTCACCATTTTGTTCAATCCATTCGTGAAGTGGCAATAATTGTACCGTTGATTGGTTTGGTTCATGGTGTATGCCGAGATAGCGATGATGATAAAGTGCTGGAATGTGCCTTGTCAAGTCAGTCGGATTATATCATTACAGGAGATAGCGATTTGTTGATTCTTAAAGAGTTTCGTAGTACGGGTATAGTCACACCCAATGAATATATAAGGAGAATTACTTGACGTATGCCAATTTGGTAAGGTTTTAATGAAATATATAATAAACGAAAAATATACTGCTAAATTGCCGGTGACACTTGAGGAGTATATTATAAAGGTACATGAAGCATAGAGTAATAAGGAAACTGGAGGGAAGTAACGCTTTGAAGAAATCTTCCGTTGCTGATTTTACCATGAGATGAATAAGGATTTATGGAGTCAAATATTTATAAACAATGAAACTACTTCGTTATATCAAAGAAATAGCGTTGGGGATATACCACTTGCTTCAGGGCATGTACATTTCGATGCTCAACA
>JAIRXY010000235.1 GCA_031268055.1 Prevotellaceae bacterium
ACAAGCAAACAGCATGATGTTTAAGGTACTCTTTTTACTGTGTACAAACCATAGCGTTACTCCGGCAATGGCTATAACAAACGTTGGCGATTCTGCTTTGTGGTTGAATATAACCATCCGTATCAAGGCTTTTGCTTTGCCGATAGAATTTTTTAAGTAGCAGGTTTTATCAATATTTTTGTTCATGTTATCAGGTGTTAATTTATAGTCTGCATAGGATTATCGCTTATCGGGAAAATATTTTTGATTTCGGTAAATGAATATGGTTTCATTTCTGTTGTGGCGCGGATTAAGGAAAAACATAAGGTTATCAATAAGGCTGGGCTTTATTTGGGCTTCAAAAACCAGCTCGGGGAAGTATTGCTTTAGCGCTTCAATTCGTGAATCGGCGCTACCGTCGGCGGTTACAAGCACAAAGCGGGGAGCGCTTTCGCTCTCAAGCAGCTGCTGTGCGCTGTTGTCTATGCTATTGCGGCCTATATCCGCCACCGTTACCCACTCGCCAAGGTAAAAGAGCGGCAAAAACGGAATGTCGTCCATCTTGGCAATGCTCTCTATGTGCTGGTAGCGCGACAGGTAGAGCATGGATTCTACTCTGGCTTTCTTGGAGTAGTGAACGCTGACGAAGCACAGCAGCAGCGCATTGGCTACCATAAAGAACTTCCAGCTGCCTCTTGCAAGCTTGTTCAACCACGTAACCTTGTTGGCGTAGGAGGTCAGCAGCTCGTGCCACCCTATCATACCCAAAATAATGACAAACGGAACAATGGTGAGGATAAAGCGCTCCTGCTTGTTGATGAAAAAGCTGTGGAAGATCAAAAAGATAAAGCTGGGTAAGAACAGCAGCAGGTACTTGCGCCACCGGACAAAGAAGCCGCCAAAGATAAAAATGCTCACAGGCGGAATAAGTATGCCTGCAATCAGCGCTACATACTTCAGCGGCCCTCCTCCCGGATAGTCGCCGGGCTGTACCACCACAAGGTTGTAGTGCAGATATGCTATAAATTCAACGCAAGGTTTTCCCCAAAAGTAAAGGTCAACGCCGCCCTGTATCAGGAATATGCTCAGCAGCGCCCCTACTCCCCATACAATTGCGTTTCGAAATTGCTTGAGGCACAGCAACGCCAGCCCAAACCCCGCCAGCATAATAATAGCCTGATAGCGGAAAGAGAAGGCAATGCCGGCCACCAAGCCTGACAGCAGCGCCGTTTTCACGCTGGGGTTATCTCGCTTGATGTACATCCATACGCCCCAAAGCAGAAACGGTATGCAGTGGATTTCCACCAGATTCCGCACGCTCAGCCACGGCATAAACCAAAATGCGGCCAGCAGCCATCCTACCTGTGCCGCCAACTTTTTTCCGGCATACTTTCCTGCTATTTTATACCCAAAGTAAACAATAGAAAGCGAATAAATAGCATGTAAAATTCTCACAACATACATTTTAGCATCGGGCGAAGTGATACCTATGGCGTTGAGGAGTACGAACAGGAGGTAGTGCAGCCCCATGTAAAAAAGATTTTGCCCTGTTGGCCCTTCGTTGCTGGGGGAGCTTGGCAGCCAGCCAAAAGAATCAAACCCATCGGCAATAGCCGCAGACACTTCAATAACGTTAAAGTGGTCGTCGTGCATACCGTAACCTCCGGAAAAAGCTGCTGCAACTAAACGCAGCAGCAATGCTGCAACAAGAATACAAGTCAAGGGATTGTGCGCGTAATACGCTTTGAAGTCTCGGATAATGTTCATAGCTTATTTTATGGAATTTATTATATAGGAATAAAAAAATGAGCGGTCAAAATTTGGTCGCTCATTATAAGAGAAGTGTAAAATATTGCAAAAATCGAAAAAATTACGTAAGGCGCACAGGGTTTTACTACGTAACTTGCTGTGTTGTGTGTGTACCCACACATTCAAGCTATGGCCTGCATGCATTATGAGAGCGAGAAATGGTAGCGTATTTATAGTAAATGTGTGCGGCATATTAATCAACACTTAATTTTTCAACAAGTAATCAGGAAAGCGTTCCTACAATAAAAAAAAACAAAGTTGCATCTTTTTTCAATATGGGCAAACTAATTAGCGTTAAATTGCGCAACATTCTCATTGATAAGTATTAATCTGCATTTCTGCTGAATTATGCCCTTGCAGGTTAGGATGCCCAAAGCTTGAGCTGAAAGCATATCAATCAACCAAATCTTATATTTTGTGTGCCTCAGGCTTACAATCATCTTACGAATCGCTACAAAATCATAGCGCTTCAAAAAAGAAGTAACCGTTTTCATACCATATTTGTTTATGGTGATAATTCTACAAATGTAAGAAAACTAATCGGTTTGACAGATTAGCGGGGCGGATGCCCCCGCCAATTTTTATGCGGTTGTGTGTAATTGAATGTTTTATGCTAACTTTGCGGGAAATTTTGAATTAGCTTATGCCGTCAGGATAATCCAAAATTCAAAATTCAAAATTCAAAATTTCAAAAGCCACATTTATGAGCAAGAAATTTCCGGAGTACAAAGGCTTGGATTTGCCCCAAATCAACAAGGACATGCTGTCCAAATGGAAGGCGGAGGGTACTTTTGCGCAATCGTTAGACCTGCGTAAGGAGCGTCCGCCGTTTGTGTTTTACGAGGGGCCTCCGTCGGCAAACGGGATGCCGGGCATTCACCACGTGATGGCGCGCACCATCAAGGATATTGTTTGCCGCTACAAAACGCTCAGGGGATTTCTGGTAAACCGCAAGGCCGGATGGGATACCCACGGGCTGCCGGTGGAGCTGGGCGTGGAAAAAATGCTGGGCATCACCAAGGAGGATATCGGCAAAACGATTAGCGTGGACGATTACAACGCCGCCTGCCGCAGGGAGGTGATGAAGTATACGCGGGAGTGGGAAAACCTCACCGAGCAAATGGGCTACTGGGTGGACATGGGAACGCCCTACGTAACCTGCGACAACCGCTACATTGAGTCGGTGTGGTACCTGCTGCGCCAGCTCTACGCCAAGCAGCTGCTCTACAAGGGATACACCATTCAGCCATACTCTCCGGCGGCGGGAACAGGCCTGAGCACCCACGAGCTCAACCAGCCCGGCTGCTACCGCGACGTGAAGGATACTACCTGCGTGGCGCAGTTCCGGCTTGTGCAGAATGAGGCCTCGCGCTTTCTCTACGACCATGCGGCTACGGACAAGCTCTTCATGCTGGCGTGGACAACCACCCCGTGGACGCTCCCTTCCAACACTGCCCTGTGCGTAGGCGCAAGCATTGGCTACGCCTTAGTTGATACCTTTAACCCCTACACGGGCGAAAAAATTGCGGTGGTGTTGGCGGAAGAGCTCATCCCCCAGCACTTTAACCCCAAAGCCGCCGCTCTGCCGCTCGACAGCTACAAGGCCGGCGACAAGCTCGTTCCCTACCGCGTGGCGGCTACCTGTAAGGGAAGCCAGCTGGAGGGGCTGTCCTACCAGCCCATTCTGCCGTTTATGAAGCCTATGGACAGCGGAGCGTTCAGGGTTATCACCGGCGATTTTGTGACCACACAGGATGGTACCGGCATTGTACATATGGCGCCAACCTTTGGCGCCGACGACGACCGCGTAGCACGGCAGCACGGCGTGCCTCCGCTGATGCTGATTGACAAGGCCGGCAGCTACCTGCCGATGGTGGACAAAACCGGCAAGTTCTTTCGCATAGAGGATTTAGACCAGAGCTTTGTGAAAACCTACGTCGACGTGGAGCTCTACGGGGAGTTTGCAGGTCGATTTGTAAAAAATGCCTACGATGACAGCCTGACCGACAGCGACCCCTCGCTGGACGTAGACTTGTGCGTAAAGCTGAAGCAGCAAGGGTTGGCCTTCAAAATCGAAAAGCACCTGCACAGCTACCCCCACTGCTGGCGCACCGACAAGCCCGTGCTGTACTATCCGCTCAACAGCTGGTTTATTAAAACCACCGCCTGTAAGGAGCGCATGGTGGAGCTGAACAAAACCATCGGGTGGAAGCCCGAAAGCACAGGTACAGGACGCTTTGGCAAGTGGCTCGAGGACTTGAAGGATTGGAATCTCTCCCGCAGCCGCTACTGGGGCACTCCCCTCCCGATATGGCGCACCGACGACGGCAGCGAGGAAAAATGCATCGGCTCCATCAGCGAGCTGAAGGATGAGGTGGAAAAGTCCGTAGCGGCAGGCTACATGGCCTCCAACCCTTACGCTGCCTTTGAGGAAGGCCAACTGTCGGAGAAAAACTACGGCAAGTTCGACCTCCATCGTCCCTACGTAGACCAGATAGTCTTGGTTTCCGGCAGCGGAAAACCCATGAAGCGCGAGGCAGACCTCATAGATGTATGGTTTGACAGCGGCGCTATGCCTTTTGCCCAAGTTTTTTACCCGCACACCAGCCAAGAATCGTTTCGCCGAGCTTACCCTGCCGACTTCATCTCCGAGGGCGTTGACCAAACGCGGGGGTGGTTTTTCACCCTGCACGCTATCTCGGCTATGGTGGCCGACAGCGTAGCGTTCAGGCACGTCATTTCCACGGGGCTTGTGCTTGATAAAAACGGCAACAAGATGAGCAAGCGGCTGGGCAACACGGTTGACCCGTTTCAGGTGATGAGCGAGTACGGCGCCGACGCGCTCCGCTGGTACATGGTAACCAACGCGCAGCCTTGGGACAACCTCAAGTTCGATGTTGAAGGCGTAGAGGAGGTGCGCCGCAAGTTCTTCGGAACGCTCTACAACACCTACTCCTTTTTTGCCCTCTACGCCAACGTAGACAATTTTTCGGGCAGCGAGCCGCAAGTCCCCGTGAGCCGGCGACCCGAAATAGACCGCTGGATGGTATCCCTTCTCCACACCCTCGTCAGGGATGTTGGCGAGGCCTACGAAGCCTACGAGCCTACGCGCGCCGGACGGCTGATTCAGGACTTTGTGTGCGACCACCTCAGCAACTGGTATGTGCGCCTCAACCGTAAGCGGTTTTGGGGCGGCAGGCTGTCGGACGATAAGCTGGCGGCCTACCAAACGCTCTTTAGCTGCCTGCAAACCGTCTGCATTTTGGCTTCGCCCATTGCGCCTTTCATCTCCGACAGGATTTTTGGCGATCTCTGCCCCGACGCCTCTCCCTCGGTGCACTTGGCAGACTTCCCTGCTTTCGACGAAAGCTTTGTAGACAAGGCGCTGGAGGACAAAATGAGCATGGCGCAGCAGGTAACTTCCATGATACTTGCGCTGCGCCGTAAGGCCGACGTCAAGGTGCGGCAGCCTCTGGCAAAAGCCCTCATCCTCATTGTCGACAAGCGTTTGCTGCTCCTGTTTACGGAGGAAATAAAAAGTGTTATTCGTACCGAGACCAACGTTAAGGAAATAGCCATTGTGAGCGACGACGCCGGCATAGCGCTCAAGAAAGCCAAGGCCAACTTCAAAACCTTGGGCGCCAAGTGCGGCAAAAGCATGAAGGAGGTGGCGGCAAAGATTGCGG
>JAIRXY010000274.1 GCA_031268055.1 Prevotellaceae bacterium
AGTTGACGGTATCGTCGGGCTTTAGCCTGCTCGCCACGCTGTCGGCCAGCGGCATTTTTCTGCCCTCGGCGTGCGGCGGCAGCGGCACGTGCGGCTTGTGCAGGTGCCAAGCGCTGAGCGGCGGCGGAGGCATCCTGCCCACCGAGGTGGGATTTTTTACGCGCAGGCAGCAGCAAGACCGCTGGAGGCTGGCTTGTCAGGTGAAGGTGAACGATGACTTGGCTATAAAAATTCCCAAAGAAGTTTTGGGCATAAAAAGGTGGGAGTGCGAGGTGGTGAGCAACCGCAGCGTAGCCACCTTCATCAAGGAGCTTGTGGTGAAGCTGCCCGTTGGCGAAACGCTCAACTTCAAATCGGGCGGGTACATACAGATAAACATTCCGGCGTGCGAGGTAGACTTTGCCAAGGATATTGAGGTAGCGCCCGACTTTCGCAAGGATTGGGACAGCATGAAGCTCTGGGATTTGAAGATGAAAAATGCCGAGCCGACGTTCCGCGCCTACTCTATGGCCAACCATCCGGCGGAGGGCAACATCGTTATGCTCAACGTGCGCATTGCCACGCCGCCGTGGAGCCGCAATCAGGGCTTTGCCAAGGTCAACCCGGGCATAAGCTCATCCTACATCTTCTCGCGCAAGCCGGGCGACAAGATATCCCTATCGGGGCCTTACGGCGAATTTTTTCTCCGCGACACGCAAAGCGAGATGATGTTCATTGGCGGCGGCGCAGGCATGGCGCCTATGCGCTCGCACATCTTCAACCTGTTCAAGACCATCAAAACGGGACGAAAGGTTACGTTTTGGTACGGAGCGCGGTCGCTACGCGAAGTGTTCTACGAGGAGCAGTTCAGGGAGATAGAAAAAAAGTACCCCAACTTCACCTTTACCGTTGCCCTCTCGGAGCCTCGCCCCGAAGACCGCTGGACAGGAGCTACCGGCTTTATCCATCAGGTAATTTACGACCGCTACCTCAAAAGCCACGAAGCGCCGGAGGACATTGAGTACTACCTGTGCGGTCCGCCCATGATGACCGGCGCAGCCACCAAAATGCTTTACGACTTGGGCGTTCCCGACGAAATGGTTATGTTTGATGACTTTGGAGGGTAGCAAAAGCAGAGAGGATGGCTTGTGCTTAATATTCCGGTTTTGATTCTTTTCTAAGCTCCGCCGGGTAAGATGTAAAAGATGTGGGTGATGTCATAAATCAGCTGATTTTGCGACATTACCAAAACACAATATTATGAAGCTGATAAACCACCTTATTTTTCGCATTACCTTATTTTTTACCGCGGTAATGCTGCTATGGTCGGGCGTGTACTTCTTTTTACAAATGAAGGAAATACACGACGACAACGACGAAGGGTTGACCAACCTAAAGCAGGAGTTTATTGCCAAGGCCAACAAAATACCCGACTTTGTAGAGCAGCTGGAAAACTTTAATCCGCTGAACATTATTGTTCAAGAAATATCCCGCGCAGAGGCCGAAGGCGCAGCAGAAAATTTTGCCACCACCCACGTTTACTTCGCCACCGAGCTGGAAAAAGAAGAAGTGCGCATGCTCACAACCGCCTTTCGCTGCACGCAAAACGGCAAGTATTACCGCCTGCAGCTTTTTACCTCCACGGTAGAAAGCGATGACCTGATAAAGAACATGCTCTACCTTTTGCTGGGGCTTTGGATAGCGCTTTCGTCTACCGTGCTCGTTGTGGGGAAAATAGTCATTGCCAAAGCCAACAGGCCGTTTTACAAGCTGCTGGAAGAACTCGGAAAATTTCGCTTGGACAGCAGCAAAATGGTTGATTTTGAGGAAACGAACATCAAGGAGTATAAGCAGCTAAACGAATCGGTAAAAAATCTGCTCGAAAGAAACATCAGCATATTCACCGGACAAAAAATATTCATAGAGAACACCTCGCACGAGCTGCAAACGCCGCTGGCTATTGCAGCTGCCAAGCTGGAAATGCTGCTCGAAAAATATCAGGACAACGAAAATCTTGCGGAGGAAATAGCCAGCATTTTAAGCATTCTTGGTAGGATGAAGCGCTTAAACACCAACCTTTTGCTGCTATCTAAAATCAAGAACAGGCAATTTCCCGAAACCTCGCCGGTCAACCTGCGCGACGTTTTGGAGTCGGCGCTGGACGAGCTTGAAGAGCTGATTGCATATAAAGAAATTACGGTGGAGAGGCAGGGCGATTTTGCGCCAACGCTGACAATGAACAACGATTTAGCGCACATTTTGCTCACCAACCTGATAAAAAATGCGATTTTCCACAACCGGCAAAACGGAAAAATCATCATCCGATACACGTCCAACAGCATTACCATTGCCAACAGCGGAAGCCAACCCGCCGTGCACGTATTCTCCCGCTATCGGCACGATTCCTCCGATACAAAGTCCTCCGGCTTGGGGCTTTCCATTGCCAAATCTGTTGCCGACCTTTACCGGATTGAAATTACCTACCGCTACGACAAAATGCACATTTTCACGCTCACGCTAAAGAAGTAACTTCCGCCTTTAATGGTGGCGTATTGAGTAGGTGTTATTATGAATCCCAAGTTGAGCGCCTCTCTCAATTAGTTGGAGGTTGGAGGATGTGCTCCACATCTTCATTAGACAAACCTGCTAGCCTCGCAATTTCAGCAGCAGACAAGCCGCTTTGGGACAAATTCAAAATAACTTGCTGCTGGCCAATGGCAATGCCTTGCTGCTGGCCAATGGCAATGCCTCGGGCAATGCCTTGCTGCTCGCCAATGGCAATGCCCTCTTCACGCCCCTCCTTACGAGCGCCGTTTATGCCGCTGGTGAAATCGGATAGCGCCATCTCCCGCATCTGGTAGGCGCGCAATGCTTCCTTGTCGCGGGATACAAACGTGATTTTTTGCTGGGCTTTCTGTATCGCTATATCCATATTGAGTACCACCTCCTTTAATTAGTTGGAGGTTGAAGGATGCGCTCCACGTCTTCATTAGATAAGCTTGCT
>JAIRXY010000309.1 GCA_031268055.1 Prevotellaceae bacterium
GTGTTACCACTTCGCGTGCGCCCTCGTGTACGTAGCGTGTTATGCGCTATTTTACTTCAGTAAGCGGAGAAGGGGGGATTCGAACCCCCGGTACCGATTGCTCAGTACGACAGTTTAGCAAACTGTTGGTTTAAGCCACTCACCCACCTCTCCTCAACCTTTTGCGTTGCGGCGGGGCAAAGGTAATAATTTTTTTACCAAAAAACAAATTTATGCGTGGCCTGCGCGCACATGAAATTTGTGGTTCTGCCGTATATTTGTGTAGCAAGGATGGTGGAAACAATTGTTTTTACCAATATTCTGCCCCTATATTTGTGCCATCTAACACATTTACAAAATTCACTTTTGGTGAATTTTGTAAATATATGGAACAGCGTTAAATAACAAAATAACGATCCTGTCATTTGAGCATTTTTGATGGCAAATGATGCTATCTACAGGACAGGGTTTGCTGTAAATAACGAATAAATGTTTTTTATTTGCCGATGAGCCGTTTTTTCACACAAATAGCGGTAGAACCTAATAAAGAAGTCCTGCAAGAACAAGAAATAGCGCAGCACATAAAATTATTTTTTGTATCTGGGTGTTAACTTCTTTATGGATATTAGTATGCCAAGGCCTAACAGATGGTAGGGATAATCGTAGAGGCCGTATTTGTACACCATAAAGCAGGTTGCATTTTTCTGCCTAAACCGTAATAATGCGGCGTAAACCAGGGGGCTGTCGCCGTTGTTCATCCATCCGCTGTACCCCGACAGCGTATTTTCAAAATCAAAAAGTCTGTTCGACAAAATAACTTTTCCGCCGTACATCGTCGCGTCGTTTTGGCGGCTACCGGTGGTTTCCCAGCACAGGAATCCGACGTTTCCAACCATTCGTATTTCGCTTAAAAAGCTATTCGCTACCATAAAAGATTTTCCGACCTCCAAATCGAAGAAGTAGCCCGGCGTATCGAAGTATCG
The DNA here is from genome assembly GCA_031268055.1 of Prevotellaceae bacterium. GTDB lineage: Bacteria > Bacteroidota > Bacteroidia > Bacteroidales > UBA932 > JAITMY01. The sequence goes on from JAIRXY010000309.1 coordinate 963, forward strand.
CCTTGCTTGAAAGCCGTTTTCGTTGGGTGTGGCTGTTTTCAGGGTTGAGTTCAGTATCACGGCGGGCACAAATCGTCTTTCCTTTGCGAGCAGCACCCGCACCTGCACATAAACATCGCCAACGCCTATCCATCCGCTCAAATCTTCGGGGCGCATCCCCCGAAATCGGTTTACCGCCCGCGCAACATCGTACTTTTCAAGGAAAAAACCCCACACCTTCAGCGACACAAAAGAGGGCATCAGAGGGACTTCGGCGGTTAGCTTCAGGTTTTCGGTCCGGTCGCCGAACCCGAAGAAATAATTTGCCGACCCTTCCAGCGCAATGCTGCCCGGAATGGTGGCGTTACCAAATTCAGGAACAGGATTGGCGTTGGGGCCGAAGTATTCCGGCGAATAGTTCACCTGCGCCGCCGCATTCAGCGACAGAAGAGTAGCTAAGGGGACAAACGCCGGAAGTTTCATTTTTGATTTTTATATCTTAAATGGATGGATACTTGGGAATAACGCAGATTTATAGCCGGTGAAAGTATAAAAATGGGCGACCAATAGCATATTATTTGTCCATCCGTCAAAATAAAAGAGGGAAAAAGTATTGCAAAAGCCCCAAAAGCTATGCGCGGCGCACAGCGTGCTATGTAGCGCAGCCCGCTGTTGCGTGCGTCCGCACATCCAAACCTGCAGCTTGCATACGCTATGGCGCTAAAGAATAGTGACGTATGTATAGTAAATGTACGCAGCATATTATCAACGCGTATTTTTTAAAATAATCGATAAAGCATGCAAATAAAAAAAAGCAAATGTGTATCTTTTTTCAATACATGCAGATTAATAAATATTAAATTATATGAATGGTTTGGTGAAAATTTCTGCTTTATTGTAGCGTGATAGAAAATAAGCCAAAAAAAGTAGCCGCTTGTTTTTTTTACTATTGTTCGATAAAAACTGGCTAAAGGACACTGGGCTATCAACTTTTAATTGAAAATTTTGAGCCGAGCGAAGCGAGTTCACGAGCTCCGAGAAAATAAATACAACGTGAGTAGCTGGCTTGCGCCGTCATTTGTCTGAGCTGTAGTTTTTGGGATTTGAATAATTTTTTATTCAAATCCCAAAAATCACAGCTCGGGTGCAGGTATCAGGATTCAACTTTCGAAAATTCTGAAACTTGCGAAGGGTTGAATGCGTAATTGAAAAATTTCATGTACATTTGCAGGCAAACAGGGTAAGTATCTCCCGTAAACTTCCGTATGACCGCAAAGCAAAAAGATATACTACATTTTTTCGCCGTAGCGATAGGCGCAACGGCGCTCTTTCTGCTGGCTAACGCCTCCCACCTGCGCCTCGACCTCACCGCCGACAAGCGCTACACGCTCTCCGGCGCTACAAAAGAGCTGCTCCGTAAGCTGCCCGACGCTGTACTCATCAAAGTTTACTTGGAGGGCGAAATGCCCGTGGGAGTGAGGCCGCTACAGCGCGCCGTAAAGGACATGCTCAGCGACATGCGGACGTACTCCGGCGGACGCTTGCAGTACGAGCTTGTCAACCCCGCTCAGGGCAGGCAAAAAGAGGCCTTCTACAAGGATTTGCTCCGCAAGGGCTTGCTGCCTTACACGGTGCAGGAAAAAAATGCCGAGGGCGGCATTACGCAAATCGACCTCTTCCCCGGCGCTATTGTGAGCCTCAGCGGACGGCAGCGCGCGCTCAACCTGCTGCAATTCAACCAGCAAATATCAACCGAAGAGAATGTCAACAACGCCATTCAGGATTTGGAGTATATTTTTATCCGTACCCTTGAGGAGCTGGGGCGCAAGGAGCGCGAAAAAATCGCGTTCATCGACGGTCATGGCGAGCTGAGCGCCGCGCAGGTGGCGGATGTTGTGCACGACCTGTCGGCCTACTATCAGGTCAACCGCATTACGCTGAGCGGCGACATTGAAGCGCTCAGCGGCTACGCCCTGGCGGTGATTGCCAAGCCCTCCAAGCCGTGGAGCGAGGCCGACAAGCTGGTTGTTGACCAGTACATCATGCGCGGCGGCAAGGTGGCGTGGTTTATCGATCCGGTGATGGTGCACGAGGACAGCTTAGCCAACGGCCACGTTACCTTTGGCATTATCAACGACCACAACCTGAACGACATGATGTTTCGCTACGGCGTGCGCATCAACGCCAACGTGGTGCAGGATTTGCAGTGCGCCCTGATTCCGGTAAACGTTGCTCCGGCCGACATGCCTGCCAAGTTCTCCCCCATGCCGTGGACGTACTACCCGCTGCTATTTCCTTCTCCGAGCAGCCCCGTATCGCGCAACCTGAACGTAGTAAAAACCGAGTTCCCCGGCACCATCGACACGCTGCCGGGCGCAGGCGTGAGCAAGCAGGCGCTGCTGTCCACGTCGCCGCGCTCGTTCGTTAAGAGCGCGCCGTTTTACGTCGGGCTGGAGCAGGTTATGGACGACGTCGACGCGCGCCAGTACAGCAAGGGAGCTATTCCCGTGGCGGCGCTGCTACAGGGCGAATTTTCGTCCATCTTTCAGCATCGGGCTTTGTCGTCGTACAACAACGGTCGCCCGTTCACCTTTGCCGCCAAAAGCGTACGTACGGCGCAGGTGGTGGTGGCCGACGGCGACGTGATACGCAACGACGTAATGGCCAACGGCAGCATCCTGCCGCTGGGCTACGACCGCTACACGAGGCAGGTGCTCTACGGAAACAAGGAGTTTGTGCAAAACGTAGTAGCCTACCTCCTCGACGACGGCGGGCTAATGTCGCTTCGCAGCAAGGTGGTAACCATGCGCCTGCTCGACCGCGCGCGGGTAGCGCAGGAGCGCAGCGCGTGGATTGCCGTCAACACGGTTGCCCCCCTTGTCCTGCTTGCGCTTGGCGGGTTGAGCTTCGTTTTTTGGCGAAAGAAAAAGTACGGAGGGAATTTTTTAAAGTCTAAATCTTGAATTTTACGCTGAATACGTGATAGACGAAGGAAAAATGCTGCCGCTGGTGGAAGATTTTTACACCATACAGGGCGAAGGGTTTCACGTGGGAAAGCCTGCCTACTTCATCCGCTTGGGCGGTTGTGACGTAGGGTGTCGCTGGTGCGACGCAAAGATGACGTGGAACGCCAGGAATTTTCCGCCTGTATCGGCCGAGGAAATTGTCGCACGGGCGGCATCGTTTCCGGCGCAGGCGGTGGTGGTAACCGGCGGAGAGCCGCTCAGCTACAACCTCAATACGCTTTGCAGCCTCCTCAAGGCAAAGGGGCTGCAAACATTTTTGGAAACATCCGGGTCGCAGCCGCTGTCGGGCGCGTGGGACTGGATTTGCCTCTCGCCCAAGCCCCAGCATCCGCCCTTGCCCGAAATTTTTGCACACGCAAGCGAGCTTAAGGTAATTGTGGAGGGCGAGCAGGATTTACGCTGGGCCGAAGAAAACGCCGCAAAGGTTGCCGAATCATGCCTGCTCTTCTTGCAGCCCGAGTGGAGCCGCCACAGGCAGGCCGTGGCAACCATTGTGGAGTACGCCAAGCAGCGCCCACGCTGGAATATTTCCATTCAGGCGCACAAGTTTATGAATGTGCCGTAGCTGGTAGCTGCGTCAACGCAAGCAACAGTTCAGCCTTGCGCAACGCCTCTACTACAAAACGACAATTTGAAATGCACCCCAATGCGCTGCTGCACACGGAATTTTAGAGAATTTTTAATACATTTGCAAATCGCAAAGGAATGATGTATGCAAAAATCCCCGCTCAACTATAGGACTGCGCTGACGCTTGCCTTGAGCATCAGCCTGCTGATGAACATGATTTTTCTGATTATGTTTTTCTTCGGCAATTTAATGGCTGTTGAGGACGACAGAGCTCCGCAGCATATGCTCCGCATAGATATAGCAATTCAGCATATTTTCTTTAATTTTTTGATAGCTTTTCCGCTGTATGCGCTGAACTTTAAGCTGCTAAAGCACCCGTGGTTTTCCCGCAAAGGGAAAAGAATATACATCGTTCTGCTAACTTTGGTTTGTACAACGATTATCAGCTCCGGATGCTCGCTTATCCTGCTGCAATTCGAAGATTCCAGCCACAACCTCATGCAAGCCATTGCTGGAGGAATGTTTCGCGACTACTTCATTGCCGTTGTTGTGATGCTGTCCTCGCAACTGATTTATTTTTCCAACAAGCAGCAGCAAATGGCCTTGGAAAACGAACGCCTGCAAGCCGAGTACATGAATACCCGCTTTCTGGCGCTCAAGAATCAGGTAGACCCGCACTTCCTGTTTAACTCGCTGAATACCCTCCATTCGTTGATAAAAACCGACAACGATAAGGCGCAGGAGTATGTACAGCAGCTTTCGCGCGTATTCAGATATACCCTCCAGAATAAAAAAATAATCACGCTCGAAGAGGAATTGAAATTCACGAAGGCGTACTGCCACCTGATGCAAATTCGCTACGGTGAAAATCTGCAATTCATACAGCGCATCAACGAGAAATACTATCCGTACTCTATGGTACCCCTGAGCCTGCAAACCTTGGTGGAAAACGCCGTCAAGCACAACGTAGTGAGCAACCGGCAGCCCTTGTCAATTACCTTTTCTACTTCGGAAAAGGAAACCATTACGGTTTCCAACCCGGTACAGGCGAAAAAAGAGCCGGAAGGTGGGGAAAGTATCGGATTGTCCAACTTGGCAGAGCGCTACCGCTTGCTGTGGAGCAAAGAAATTGCCATCAGAAATATCAACGGCCTGTTTGAAGTAGAAATACCGTTAATCGCATGAACGTCGTTATCGTAGAAGATGAAATTGTTGCAGCGCAAGCCCTGCAAGCCCTTATCCGCGAAGTTGACCCCAATATGGAGGTAAGCGCCGTGCTGCAATCCATTGACGAGAGCGTGGAGTGGTTTCAGGCAGCCGGACAGGAAACAGACTTGGTATTTCTGGATATTCACTTGGCCGACGGCTCGGCTTTCAGTATTTTTGAAAAAATCAAAATTCCCTGCTT
>JAIRXY010000003.1 GCA_031268055.1 Prevotellaceae bacterium
TTTATCAAGCCTCGAGGATACTTCCGCCAATCGCTGTGGAGCAGCAAGCCGATGGCCTATTTGGGTACCTATCCCGCGCCGAAGAATGTTGACAGGGCGGCCTCAATAGATGCGTGGCCGGTGTGGAATTATGAGGCTGGGCAGCTCGTTCGCGTGGTATGCTACACCAACTCCGCAAAAGCGCAGCTGCTGCTCAATGCCAAGCCTGTTGGCACCCCAAAGGACTACGACACGCAAACAGGCGTCATCTCTTGGGACATTCCCTACGAAGCTGGAGCGCTTGAGGTGGTGGGCATGAGCGAGGATGGCAAGGAGGTAAGCCGGTACGCCATTCGCACTTCGGCGAGGCCTTACGCTATCAAGGTTGTGTCGGCAGATACGGTTATTTACGGCAGCAAAGGAGTAGCGCAGGTGGTGTTGCAGATGGTAGATGAGCACGGTATTCCCGTGGCGCTCTCCGACGACGAAGTTACCTGCCGCGTTGCAGGTGGGCTCAAGCTTTTGGGGATGGAGGCGAGCAACAACACCGACATGGGCAGCTATACCGACAACGTGCAGCGCGCCTTTCACGGGAGGCTGCTGGTGTATCTGCAAGCCACCGGACAAGAGGAGGGTGTAGCAGAGGTGGAGTTCTCTGCCCCGTGGATAGAGAAAGCAAAAGTAGCTATCGTCTGTAAGCGTAGTAAATAATTATTGTGGGTAGCAACAGTAGCGGCATACGAACTTTTTACGCTAATTGTGTTTTATTATTGCCCTTTTTAATTATTAAGTTGCTTATCCCTTTCTTTAAAGCAGCCAAAAATATATCGTAATCGATTGACAAACAATAATATATTAATCATAAATCAGTATAAACCAATGAAACGTTTACTACTTTGGCTTTCCATTTTTTTGATGGCACAAACAATCGCTCAAGCCCAATTATCTTTTGGGAACAAAACGTTGATGCTAAACGGCAAACCTTTTGTCATTAAGGCGGCCGAGCTGCATTACCCCCGTATCCCTTCCGGCTATTGGGAGCATCGCATCGAAATGTGTAAGGCATTAGGAATGAATACTATTTGCCTGTATGTGTTTTGGAATTTGCATGAACCCGAAGAAGGAAACTTCGATTTTTCGGGCAACAATGACGTTGCTGCATTTTGTAAGCTGGCGCAAAAGCACGGGATGTACGTCATTCTGCGCCCGGGGCCGTATGTCTGTGCAGAATGGGAAATGGGGGGATTACCCTGGTGGTTGTTGAAGAAAAAAGACATTCAGCTGCGCAAGCAAGACCCATACTTCATGGAGCGGGTTCGCTTGTTTATGGCCGAAGTCGGTAAGCAATTGAAAGATTTGCAGTTGGACAATGGCGGAAACATACTGATGGTGCAAGTAGAAAACGAATACGGCTCGTATGGCGAGGACAAACCCTATATATCGGAAATTCGGGATATCGTAAAAGCTTCGGGGTTCGATAAAGCGCCCTTGTTTCAGTGTGATTGGAGCTCCAACTTTGAAAACAACGCGTTGGATAGCTTGTTTTGGACCCTTAACTTCGGAACGGGCGCCAATATCGACGAGCAATTCAAACGCTTGCAAGAGCTACGCCCCGAAACGCCGTTGATGTGCAGCGAATTTTGGTCTGGCTGGTTCGACAAATGGGGGGCGCGCCACGAAACGCGCAGCGCCAAAGAAATGGTTGACGGCTTGCGCGAAATGGTGCGGAAAAATATCTCTTTTTCGCTCTATATGGCACACGGCGGAACGAGCTTTGGGCATTGGGCAGGCGCAAATTCGCCCGGCTTTGCGCCCGACGTTACTTCATACGATTACGACGCGCCGATTAACGAGGCTGGACAGGCAACGCCGAAATATTACGAGCTGCGGGCTATGTTGCAGGAATTTTTGCCCAAAGGTGAGAAGCTTCCCGCTGTTCCCAAAGCCATTCCTACAACCACTTTCCCCAAAGTGCAAGCTACGCACGTTGCGCCGCTTTTTGAAAATTTGCCCGAAGCGCATACAACGCACGGCATTCAAACGATGGAAACTTTCAATCAAGGGTGGGGCGCCATCCTTTATTCAGCGGCTTTACCCGAAATTAAAAGCCAAGGCAAGCTAACGCTGACAGAAGCCCACGATTTTGCACAAGTTTTTGTTGATGGAAAGTTCGTCGGCAAGCTCGACCGTCGTTTGGGCGAAAAAGACCTCCTGCTGCCGCCAATTCCGAAAGGTGCAAGGTTGGATATTTTGGTTGAGGCAATGGGAAGAATCAATTTCGGGCAGGCAATAAAAGATTTCAAAGGCATTACCGAAAAAGTTGAATTAACCATGAGCATTGGTGAGCAGGAGTTTACGGCAAATCTGAAAAATTGGAGCGCCTATCTTTTTCCTGCAAGCTATGAATTTTCTGCGGCGCAAAAATATGCGCCCTTAGGCAGCGGCAGTAAGGCTACAATCGGCTACTACAAAGGCAGCTTCAACGTGAAAAAAGTTGGCGACACTTTCCTTGATATGCAGCATTGGGGCAAAGGAATGGTTTGGGTAAACGGACATGCGCTCGGTAGATTTTGGAATATCGGACCGCAGCAAACGCTTTATTTGCCTGGCCTCTGGCTGAAAAAAGGCGAAAACGAAATCATTGTGCTTGACGTTGTCGGTACAAATTTGCCTGTTGTAGAAGGACTTGCAACGCCGCTCTACGACCAGCTGCCGAATGCGCAGCCTGTTCTGCATCGCGTAGAGGGTCAGCAAATCAATTTAAGTAGCGAAAAACCGTTTTTCACAGCTGCTTTTGCCGCAGGAAACGGTTGGCAGGAAACGAAGTTTGACTCGGCTGTCAATGGGCGCTACCTCTGCATTGAAGCGCTCAACGGGCAAGCGGCAAGCGAAATCGCAGCGATTGCCGAGCTCTATTTGCTCGACGAAAATGGGCAACGCATTCCTCGCGAGGGCTGGAGGATTCCCTACGCCGACAGCGAAGACGTAGCCAAAAGCAATCGCGCCGCCGACAAATCATTTGATTTGCAGGAAAGTACCTATTGGAGTACGGTGAAAGATGTGCCCTATCCGCACCATTTGGTCATTGATTTGGGGAGGAGCTATACGCTTTCCGCCATTCAATACCTGCCGCGAATGGAAAGCGGCGCGCCTGGCAGCATCAAGGATTTCCAGCTGTATATAGGGCGTATTGATTTCAGGTATTATTGAGAAGCAGAGATGTGAAAATTGCTCAAAACCCTACATATTGTTTGGTTAGCTCTTGTTTAGCAGAGATGGAGTTCTCTACCCCCGTGTGGATAGAGAATGCAAAAATAGCTGTCGTCTGTAAGCGCGGTTAGTGATTATTGTGATGGCAGAGCAATAACAATTGCTGCTGTTAACTTTTTTCTCCGACAAACTTGTCGGTTTCGTTCTTGAACATCACGTTGAAGGTGGTAAGGCTGCCGTATATGCGGGTAATGTACTGCTCCATTTCCACTTTTTCTTCGTCGGTGAGCTTGTTGTGCGCGTTGATTTTTTGCTCCAGCACGCGCAGCCTGTCGCGCAGCATAACAATCTTGTGGAAGAATGTCTCCAGCGGGATTTCTTTTTCTTTAAGTCCGGTGTCGCTTGGGTACAGCACCATGCGGCCGCCGTTCCAGCGGCTGCCCATTTCCACTTTTTGCGTTATGTCGCTAAAGCGGTTGAGGACTTTTACGAGGCTTTTCTCTATTTTTTCGTAGGTAGCCATGTCCGAGGGCGACTCTACCGCGTCAACCACCTTTAGCCCGTCGTACTCGCGGCCGATAATTTTGGTGCCGTTTTCCCAAAACGTTATTTCGTAGGCTTCAGTGCGTACTTGTATCACTACTCCTTTACCAAATTGCGGGTGCTCCACGCGAGAGCCTATGCCTAATGCTTCCATCTGATTTTTCTTGTGTTTTTGTCCGTATCTTTCGCCTGCCTACCGCTTGCCGATGGCAACATCGCTACCCATCATTTGAGCGCATACGGCCAAAAATTCGACCCCTCGCTCAAAGAACAGGTTGTAGCAGCACGTGAAAGATATTGCGCTTGTTTTTCTGAGTTGGTTTTGATGAATTTCCGCTCTCGTTGCGGTGTTGCGGTTGCTTTGCTTTCCGCATGTAGCGCGGACGGTAGCGTTAGCCGATAATCTTGCTGCGGATTTTTTCGATTATGCTGTGAATCTGCTGCACCTTGGCTACGTCCACCGTTTTGTCTACGCTGCTATACTCGTCGATAATGGGAGCGAGTAGCAGCATCAGGGCTTCAATTTCCGGGGCATCCGAGTTTTTGTCAAGAATATCCTTGAGCGTTTCGAGCGATTGCTTTTGGTTGGCCACAATTTGCAGCAGGTCGCCGGGGTTGCTGCTGGTGGTGGCAATGTATGCGGCAACGTACAGCCCTTCTACCCACATGCCGGTCAGCACCTGTATGGAAATGTTGTCTTTACCGTTGTTTTCAAGGAACGAGTAGGTCTCGTCAAACGCCCGCGTGGTGATGCTGATGAGCGAATCTTTATTTTCGATGTAGCGCTCCACCTCGTGCGCCAGGTCTACGTTGAAGTTGGTGGATACGTGCAGTTCGTCCGAAAGGTTTTTGAGTACTTTGAGGTAGCCCATCGTTTCCTGCTTCATGTTGTAGGTGGTTACGTAGGCCAAGTCTGCGCTGTAAACGCCAAGGTTGAGCGCTTTGGCCGATTCGGTGAGGTAGCTTTCTGCCTTGTCGGTGGGGTTGGTAATTTCGATGATGTAGGCGGCTCCCGACCGGTTGATGAGGTTCATCACCTCGTAGGCGGTGGGGATGGGGTATTTTACCATGTTTTCTCCTGCCTGCTCGGTGGAGAGCTGAATTTTTTTACTCGGCTGGTTTCCGCATGCGGCTACCATTAGTACGCCTGCGAGCAGCATGGCAGCGTTGGTTGATATTTTTTTTGCTTTCATAATTGCTATGGTATTTTTGGTATTGATTTTGATGCTCCAACCACGCTACGCTATGCAATGAAATTAAGGCTGTGGCTGAAGATAGTTGGCAGGTGGTTGATTTTGCTCCTCAACAAGGACTTGAACCTTGGACCCCATGATTAACAGTCATGTGCTCTAACCAACTGAGCTATTGAGGAATATGCTTACGTGTTATGATTAATAACGCTGGCAAAGGTAGTGCAGTTTTTTGGATTGTGCAATACCCTGCACAATTTTTTGCGAAAAAAAACGAATTTTGTGGAGAAAACGGGGGATTATTTTGTGGGCATGCGTGTTTCTTTCAATAAAAAAGTGTAAATTTGCTGCCTCAAAAAATGTGCTGCCGGTTTATATGCGCTTACCGCATGGAGCTGCTAAACCGCTGCGCTGGGGCGATATCGTTGAATTTGAAGTATAAAATTTGTAATCTGAAATCATTAAAAACTCAAAGCAATGCAAGGAAAAGGAGCAATTAAATTTTTGGCCATTGTGCTCGGATTGGTATGTTTGTTCGAGCTGTCGTTTACGCTTGTAACCTACCGGATAGGGAAAAAAGCAGAAGCCTACGCTACCGACGAAAATGGAAACTTTAGCGCTGCCAGAGAGGCGGCATATATCGACTCCATGTCGGCGGAGGTGGTGTACAACATAGGCGTGGCGAAGTTTACCTACAAGGAGTGCAAGGAAAAGGAGATTAACCTTGGCCTCGACCTTAAAGGTGGAATGAACGTGATGCTGGAAATATCCGTGCCGGATATTATCCGCGCTATGTCGGGCAACAGCAGCGACGAAACGTTTAACAGGGCGATGGAGCAAGCTCAAAAAAATCAGGTGACGGGCGAGGCCGATTTTGTTACGCTCTTTGCAAAAACATTCAAGGAGATAGCGCCCGAGGACAAGCTTAGCCGCATATTCGGCACCTACGAGCTGCGCAGCAAAATCAGCGCCAGCACCAGCGACGACGATGTGGTAAAGGTTATCCGCACCCAAACGGAGGCTGCCGTGGCCAACTCTTTCAACGTGCTGCGAAGCCGTATTGACCGCTTTGGCGTAACGCAGCCCAACCTGCAGCGCTTGGGCAATAGTGGGCGCATTCTGGTGGAGCTGCCCGGCGTAAAGGACATTGACCGCGTGCGAAAGCTGCTGCAAGGTACGGCTAACCTTGAGTTTTGGGAAACCTACGAGAATACCGAGCTTTTTACCAGCCTCAACGAGGCAAACTCCAAAATCAAGGAGTACGTGAGCGCGCAGGCTTCCGTCGACAGCAGCGCTACGGCGGTGAAAAAGGATACCGCCGGCAAGCAGGAAGGGGACGCTGTGAGCGATTTGCTTTCGAAAATGGAAAGCGGCGCAGATTCTACTGCTGCCTCCGCCTCAGAGGAGGCCGATTTTGCCAAGAATAACCCTCTGTTCTACGTGCTCTCGCCCTCCCTCGACGAGCGAGGCGCGGCAGCCCCGGGTGCACGTGTAGGCATTGCGCACTACCGCGATACAAGCAAAATTCGCCGTTGGCTGGAGCTTATGCAGGTGCGCTCGCTTTTCCCGCGCGATGTGCGCTTCATGTGGTCTATCAAGCCTATTGATAAGGGCGGCACTTACTACGAGCTGGTAGCTATAAAGGCCAACACGCGCGACGGCAAGGCGCCCCTCGATGGCGGCGTGGTGACGGGCGCGCAGAAGCAGTTTAGCGGTACCAGCGCATACGCCGATGTGTCGATGTCGATGAATAGCGAAGGCGCCAAAGTGTGGGCGCGCCTCACGGCCGACAACATTGGGAAGTGCATTGCTATTGTGCTCGACGGGTACGTTTACTCTTACCCTCGCGTAAACAGCGCCATAACAGGTGGCTCTTCATCCATTACGGGTAACTTCTCGCCCGAAGAAGCCGACGACTTGGCCAACGTGCTCGAATCCGGCAAGCTGCCCACGCCGGCGCGCATCATTCAGGAGGCGGTAGTTGGCCCATCGCTTGGGCAGGAATCAATCAGCGCCGGCCTGTTCTCGTTTATAGTGGCTTTTATCATGGTGCTTGCGTACATGGTGCTGTTCTACAACACCGGCGGCTGGGTGGCCAACATTGCGCTTTTGGTGAACGTATTCTTGCTTTTTGGCGTGCTTGCTTCGCTTCGCGCCGTGCTCACGCTGCCCGGCATTGCGGGTATTGTGCTTACTATGGGTATGGCCATTGACGCCAACGTGATTATTTACGAGCGCATAAAGGAGGAGATGCGAGCGGGCAAGGGGCTGCGGCTGGCTATTGCCGATGGCTACAAAAATGCCTACTCTGCCATTATTGACGGCAACGTTACCACCATCATCACGGGTATCATGCTCTTCCTGTTCGGGTCTGGGCCTGTGCAGGGTTTTGCAACCACGCTCGTTATCGGTATCCTCACCTCCATGTTTAGCGCCATTTTCATATCGAGGCTCATCTTCTTGGCGCTGTTGGACAAGGGTAAGAACATAAAGTTTGACAATAAATTTTCGCGCAACTTCCTCCAGAATTTGCATATTGACTTCATCGGTATTCGCAAGTACGGGTATACTATTTCGCTGGTTATTGTAGCCCTTGGCTTGGTATCGCTGGGGGTACGCGGGCTTAGCTACGGCGTTGACTTTGCCGGTGGTCGTACCTACGTGGTGCGCTTCGACCAAAAGGTGTCGTCCGAAGATGCGCGCGCCGCGGTGCGCGAGCAGATTGAAAGTACCAAGGGCGCTTCGGTGGAGGTAAAAACTTTTGGCACGGCAGGCACGCACCTCAAGGTTACCACCGACTACCTCATTGCCGACCAGTCGATGGTGGCCGACAGCTTGGTGGAGGTGATGCTCTACAACGCTTTGATGCAGTTTTACGCTGATCCGATTGTCTACTCTGAGTTTATTTCTACGCTCGAAAATCCCAACGGTATTATCAGCTCCGAAAAGGTAGGGCCTACCGTAGCCGACGACATCAAGCGCGACGCTGTTATTGCCGTTATTTTGGCGGTGGTTGCCATGTTTCTTTACATTGCAGTGCGCTTCCGCAAGTGGGAGTGGGGTATGGGCGCTGCTGTGTCGCAGGCGCACGACGCGGCCGTGGTTATATTCCTGTTCTCTGCCATATCGGGTATTGTGCCGTTCACAATGGACATCGACCAATCGTTTATTGCGGCGTTGCTCACCATTGTGGGCTACTCTATCAACGATACGGTGATTATTTTTGACCGTATTCGCGAGAATGTCTTTAACCACCCCAAGCTCGACTTACGCTTGAACATCAACAACGCTATTAACGCTTGTATGGCGCGTACTTTCAACACCTCGTTCTCGACTATGCTGGTGCTGCTGTTGATATTCCTGTTTGGCGGCGAATCGATTCAAGGTTTTGCCTTTGCGCTCTTGATAGGCGTGCTGTTCGGTACTTACTCGTCAATGTTCATTGCTGCGCCGTTGGCGTATGAGGTTTTGAAGAATAAGCAAGCGCCGGCAAAGTAGCGCCACGTATGCTGCATGTACGCTGCAAGGCTTTGCAAAAAAAGAGCAAACAAAAAAGAGCCGTCCTCATTTACACATGAGGACGGCTCTTGGTTTGACAGGCTAATCTTTCCAAATTTGTAGCGCGCAAAAATAAGCACGAGAGCGCTATGCGCTTTTGGTCTACACTTATTAAATTCCTGATATTTGATACTCCCCAAGTGAACATTTTGGGATTATTTTGTCTTTTTGCTCATACACTTGTAAATT
>JAIRXY010000158.1 GCA_031268055.1 Prevotellaceae bacterium
GAGGCCTCGCAAAAGAAAAACAGGTGGGAGGTGCACGCCCAAGCCGGCTGGCAAAGGGAAGGAAAGCCCATCCTGCAGGGCAGCACGCTCTACACGCTCAACAACCTGCTGGGCGTGGGGGTAGCATGGCAAAATTCGCTGAGCTTGGCGGCGCTTGCGCAGCTGCAAGTAGGCGGCGTAAAAATATGCTACGCCTACCAGGTAGCCAACCTAAACGCCAATATTTTGCAGCATGAGCTTATGCTAAAGTTTAGCTTTGTCAGGCGCAAAAATGCGGATAAATGGTAGGCTTTAAGGTTAGCGGGTTTACAACTTGAAATGATAGCAAAAATCAACACCAGCAGCAGCTCTCGCGGAGCGCTCAACTATAACTATGAAAAGCTGCAGGCGGGAGAGGCAAAAATTTTGCAAACGAACAAAATTTGGCATAAGCACGCTAATGAGGAATTTACCGCCAACGAGCTTGCGTACATACTTGAGGAAAGGGCTGCCGTCAACAAAAACACGCGAAGCCCGTTTGTCCATATTTCGCTTAACCCAAGCCCTGACGACGTGCTTACAGACGAACAGCTGGTCAAGATAGCAGAAGAGTATATGCAGGAAATGGGGTTTGGCGACCAACCTTACATCATGTTCAAGCACGAAGATATTGACAGGCACCACTTGCATATTGTTACTACCAATGTTGATTCGCAGGGCAGAAAAATAAAAATAGGCGATGAAAGCATTGATAAAAACGACTTCTACCGTAGCAAAAGGATAACGCAAGCGTTAGAGCAAAAGTACAAGCTGCACCCTGCGGTAAAGCAAGAAGATGGCAACAGCCCAACTTGGCAGCCGGAAAAGGTAGATACGGCTAAAAAAATAGCCCCTCAGCTCCGCAACATTGTCAAGCACCTTACTCGCGCTTACAAATTTCAGTCACTCAGCGAATATCGCGCGCTGCTGTCGCTATACAATATTGATGTACAGGAGGTGAAAGGCGAGGCGGCAGGAAGATTGTATGCAGGCCTTATTTATTCGGTTGTGGACGACACCGAAAATCGCATGGTTAACCCTGTAAAATCGTCCGTACTTGGCAAGTTTGCTGGGGCAGAAAATTTGGGTAAGATTTACAAAAAGAGCGCCGCAAATCCGCTAAGTGAAGCCGCTATCAACCGCATTAAAACCGACCTGCTATCGGTGATGCATGCAGCCACGAATGAGGTAAATTTAATTCGTCTTGCAAAAGAGAAAGACATTGATTTACGGCTGTACAAAAGCGTAGACGGTCGCATTTATGGGGTCACCATAGTTGACCACAAGTCAAGATCGGTCTTCAAGGCTTCGCGGTTGGGTAAAGAATTTTCGGCAAATGCTTTTCATTCGCTGCTGAATCAAAGCAGCTCGAAGCAACATCCGCTTCAGGAAAGGCAAGCGCCTCCGCTTGAGCATGACAAGCATAGCTTATCCTACGCGAAAGACTTTGGGTGGATGCCGGAGCAGGTGCAAGCAGACGAACAGGCGCCGCCGTCGGCAGCATTTCCGCTGGGAGGAATGGGCTCGCTATTCAATGCAGTGGGTGGAGCCACAAAATATGCACCCAAAAAGAGGAAGAAAAAGAAAGAAAAAGGACAGGATTTATCCATATAGCAGGTTTAACTTTTAACATAAATCAACTACAGCTATGAGCACAGGTGATGATTCTTTGAGCAAAATTTTGCGCTTCATTCTGGGCATGAGCATTATTGTGCTGCTCGCCCACATTTACTGGTATTGCCACTTCACCCTTGCCCGCGCGGGGCTTACGGCGCAGGCCATTGACGATTTTTTGCGGAATTTCAACGGCACATCAGGCCTGTTTAAGAGCGCTTGGAGCAGCAAATTTGTTTGCGTGGCGCTGCTGCTAATGTTTTGCTTCGCTACAAAAGGCAAGCCAACGAAAGAAATTAAGGCAGCAACCGTCGCCAGCTATGCTTTTATTGGCGTAGCCCTCTTCTTTGGAAGCAACGTGCTGCTGACCATGCGAATGTCGGCTACCACGAAAACGCTGCTGTATTGCAGCGTGCTGATAGCAGGGTACCTATCGCTGCTCTCGGCATTTGTCTTGATTTCGCGGCTGCTGAATAAAAATCTTATGCACGACCGCTTTAACGTTGAGAATGAAAGCTTTATTCAGGAAACAAGGTGGATTTCCAATGCAAAATCGGATATTCCAACTATTCACCTGCCAACGGAATTTTACTACAAAGGCAAGTGGAATAAAGGCTGGATTAACGTTGTAAACCCGCACCGAGCAACGGCTGTTCTTGGAACGCCCGGCAGCGGAAAGTCGTATGCAGTGATTAACAGCTACATCAAGCAGCTGATAGAGCAGGGTAACGCGCTGTACGTTTACGACTACAAGTTCCCTGCGCTGACGGAAATAACGTTTAACCACTACCGCATGTACCCGCACGGGTATAAGCAGAACAAGCCCAAGGTTTACATCCTCAACTTTGACGATCCGCGCAAAAGCCATCGCTGCAACCCTCTTAACCCCAAATTTCTGACCGATATTGCCGACGCTAACGAGAGCTCCTTTGTCATCATGATGAATCTCAATAAAACGTGGATTCAGAAGCAGGGAGACTTTTTTGTTGGGTCTGCCATTACGCTGCTCACCGCCATTATCTGGTTTCTGCGCTGCTACAAGGAGGGCAAGTACTGCACATTTCCCCACGCCGTGGAGCTGGTAAACCAGCCCTACGAGAAGTGGTTTCCGATTTTAATGTCCTACTCCGACTTGGACGCGTTCATGACCAACTTTGTGAACTCGTTTGAGAATGGCGCTATGGAGCAGCTTCAGGGGCAGGTTGCCTCCGTGCAGATTGCCGTGTCCATGCTGGTGTCGCCCCGCGTGTACTGGACGATGTCGGGCAACGACTTTTCCTTTGACATCAACAACCCCGACGAGCCGAAAATACTGTGCGTCGGCAATAACCCCGAGCGCGAAAGCGTCTACGCGGCTGCGCTTGGCCTTGTCAACGCGCGCATCGTGCAGCTGACCAACAAGCAGGACAAGATGCCCTGCGGCATTATCGTTGATGAGCTGCCTACGATGTACTTCCGCAAAATCGACAACCTCATCAATACCGCCCGCAGCAATAAGGTAGCAATTTGCCTCGGCTTTCAGGATAATAGCCAGCTCAAGCGCGATTACGGAGACAAGGAGTATGAAGTTATCGTTAGCACCATCGGCAACCTGTTTTCCGGGCAGGTGCTTGGCAACACCGCCAAAAGCCTACAGGAGCGCTACGGTAAAGTTTTGCAGGAGCGGCAGAGCATAAGCGTCAACCGTAATGACACCTCAACGTCGTACAGCACGCAGATGGACTACCTCATTCCTGCCGGCAAAATTGCCAACCTGCGCCAGGGTACGTTTGTTGGCAACGTTGTAGAGGATTTGAAAATGGTTGATGAGCGCGGCAAGCCTATTGAAGGGATGGTGCAGAATATTTTTCACGCTAAAATTATTGTTGACCACAGCAAGGTGCAGGCCGACGAGAAAAGGTACCAAAAGCTACCGATAATCACCGATTTTACGCAGCAAGGGGAAGACTGCATGGATAAGATTATTTCGGGAAATTTTCAAAGGATTAAGGCCGATGTTAAGCAAATAATAGCCGACGAGCTGGAGCGCATTGACGCCGACCCGAGCTTGCAGCATTTGCTGCATAAGGAGTAGATTTTATACTCAGTAATGCCTACTATATCGGATAAATTTATTATCCATATTTATAGCATATACTATTGATAATTAATAGTATATGCTATTTTTATTCTGCATATATTATAAAATAATATACATATAATAATTAATAATATAGAAATATTTTGTACATTTGCAACATCTTTTTCCATTATATTCAACAAAAAAAAATAAAAAGTATGGCACAAAACGAAAAAGCAGCTCCACATCAGGCTCAGGCTCAGGAGCAAAGAAAGCAACAAGGCGCAAAGCAGGAGCAAGACAAGCTGCAAGGCGCAAAAATAGATGCACAAAAAAATTTTTTGGAGAACTTTTACCAGAATTTTATGCGACAGTACAAGCGTAAGCCTTGGATAAGCGCAGAGGACTTAGCTAAAATGCTGCCGGAGCTTGCGCGGCACAACATCAGCGTTGAGCAGCTTCACGAAGAAAAGCTGCTGGAGCAGCTGGTAAACGGAAGAGTTTTGAATAAAATGGTGCCGATTGTTGTGCAGATAGATGGCCAAGAGGTAGAAACGCAAGGTAAGCTACAGCTTAGCAAAAATGCCAAGGGTGAGGTTGCTGTTAAGGTGTTCGCCAAGCGCCATGAACCCAACCTGAGAGAATACTTTGGCCATCAGTTCACTGAAAAACAGGTGGAGCATATCAAAAAAACGGGTACGCTTGGCGAGGTAATTGAAGTGCAATATCCCGGCTCCGAAAGCAAAACGCCTGTACTGCTAAAACTGGATAAGGATACTAACGTTTTTCACGCGCAGCGAGTAGAGAACATCAGCATACAAAGTAAGTTCTTTGGCGCTACCCTCACCGATGAGCAAAAAGCCCGCTTGATGAAAGGTGAAGCGATAAAGCTGAAAAATATGGTTTCCCAAAAAACAGGAAAGCCATTTTACGGAAATGTTCAGTACGACCCGCAGAATAAATGCTTGGAGCTGGTATTTACAGAGCAGCAAAAGAAAGAGCAGTTTTTGCCAAAATCAATGGGCGGGAAAGAGCTGACAAAGCAGCAGCAGCGAGATTTTGCCGCTGGGAAAACGATTCTGGTAACAGATCTGATGAGCAAAAATGGCAACCTGTACCACACCTACGTTACAAAAAATTTAGTGACGCAGGAATGGAGTCACGTTAACATTGCCGTAAACGCAAAGCAATCGGTCAGGTACCAGCTATGCAAGGAAATAACCGATAAATATTTGCAAAATAATCCGCTGCCTAAGCATCAGCAAAGTGAGCTTGACGCGGGGCGAATGGTAGTAGTAGAGGGAGCTGGGTTGGTTGACAAAATGGGCAAGCAGTTTACCGCGCACATTGTGAAGAATGCGGAGACGAATACGTTAGATTACGCCTCATTTGACTATGCTTTATTTCAGAAGCAAGCGGAGCAGCATAAGGCGAGCGTTGAAAAGACCGAAAAGAACAAGCTCCAAACCCCAGCTCCCCAAAAACAAAATTCGGCAAAGAAAAAAAATGAGCATTCTTCTAAGAAACAAAATTCTAAGAAACAAAATTCGGCGAAGAAAAAAGCAGGTATAAAAATGTAGCAACCCCAAAAACAAAAAAATTTAGTATTGGTACTACCAAGAACACGCACATAACAGTAAAATATTAATTATCAAATATTTAAAAATCATGAATGAGAAAATTTACGTAGGCTCAGCCTATAAAGTTGAAAATGAGAAAGGAACGTTTTACCAATTTGCGGTAAATCGTGATAAGGTAGAGCAGCTGCCGGGCGTTGGCAAGAACAACGAGGTGCTGATAGCCATAGAGCCGAAGCGCGAGGTGAAGAAGGAAAATTCCCCTACGCATAACGTTTACTACGGTAGCGGCGAGGGCGCACACAAAAATCGCGAAGTGCAGCTGGCAATAGCTAAAGACAAGCTGCTCACCGCGCCGGCTAACAGCTACGGCGATGTCAAGCTCTTTGCGGCTTCGCGCAGCAAAGATAGGGTGTCCGCCGACTTATCCAGCTACGCTGTTGCGCTAAGTGAAAAAGATGAAGATGGCAAGTATCAGTTCGTTGGGCGCGGCTATGACGCGGCCACCAAATTTGGCGAAACGCGCAGCGTGGGCAGCGCCCGGGTGCAGGAGTTTGGCAGCAAAGGAGAAGATGGAAAAGCCTACTACCTCAGGCTGGACGTGGCCAAGGCGCAAAAGCTGGACGTCAACGAATACGGTGACGCCAAGCTGGGCATTATCCCCTACGCTGCCGCTGTTCCACAAGCGGACGGCAGCGTGAAAGACGAAGTGCGCTACCTGCTCGCAGAGGTAGGCACGCTCGCAGCAGCAGACGCCCAGCGCGCGAAGGTAGAGGCTACCGTGAGCCTCCACGTCAAAAACATGCCCGGCATGCGCGATGACCAGCTTACGCTGTATGACTGCAACGTGCATGCTGCCGGTGAGGACAGCAGCATTTACCGGCTGATTGTGCGCGACCGAAATCCGGAAGCAATCGGCAGAGACCACGCCGACCTCGTGGTTGCAGAGGACAAGTATACCTCAGAGATGCAGCTCCTGTCGCCGGAGGAAAGAAAGGCGGCAAAGGACGCCATTGCAACGATCTACGTTGGCAAAGGCTGGACAAACGATCCGGCAAAAATTAAGCTGAGCGCCGCCGACCTTACCGAAGGCGGGTTGAGCCGGGCTATTGAAGATGGCCATAAGGTTAAAGCGATTGCCATTGTGAAGCGCGCGCCGGAGGTGGTGACCATAGACCACGTAAGGCAGGCGCAGGCAAGGCC
>JAIRXY010000050.1 GCA_031268055.1 Prevotellaceae bacterium
CGACTACAAGGCAATGACAAGCATCAAGGGGCGCACGGTGCAGCCCGTGTGGTTTAGCCTGAACATTCCATCCGAAGCGCCCACCGGCAAGTACAAGGGCTTTATCACCGTTACGGCCAAAGAGCTGACCGAGCCAATTATGCTCACCACCAACATTTTTGTGCGCAACCACGTGCTTCCGCCAACCTCACAGTGGTCGTTTCACCTCAACATGTGGCAGAATCCCATGGCAGTAGCCCGCTACCACAACGCAACGCCTTGGAGCAAAGCACACTTTGATGCCATGCGCCCCGTCATGGAGCTGCTGGCAAAAAGCGGACAAAAGTCTATCACCATCCCCATCACCAACAACGCTATTGGAGAAGAAGCAGCCGACGAATTTGAGTCTATGGTCACCGCTATCCGGCGCGTGGACAACACGTGGAGCCTCGATTTTACCAAGCTGGACAGCTGGGTTGACTTCATGATGAAGCTTGGAATTGACAAGGAACTGTGCTGCTACATGAGCTACTACCCTACGCAAGCTGTTTTCTACTTTGACCAAGCAAGCAACAGCGCCAAAGTACAGGAAATGCGCACCGATAGCAAGGAGTACAATGACTACCTGAAAAGTACGCTTGAGCTGCTTACAGCGCACCTCAAGTCCAAAGGCTGGTTTGACCAAACTACCATTTGCATAAAGGAGACGGGCAAGGAACGCTTGCGCAAGCTTATTGCCATCCTTACAAAAATCGACAGCAGCTACACCATCGGCTACTTTGGCAACTACTTTGCCGATGTAGAGCAATCCATTGGATACTACAGCGTTGCGCAGAGGCAAGCCATAAGCGAGGCGCAAAAGAATGTGCGCCACAGCGGAGGTCGCCTGCTCTGCCTCTACTCACCCTGTAGCGACGAACGCCCGAATACCTACGCTTTTTCGTCGTCGGGCGAGGCGGCGTGGCTGGGCTGGTACGCCGCCGCCAACGGGTTTGACGGCTACACGCGCCAAGCATACAACAGCTGGGGAAAACGCCCCCTGCAAGATGCCCGAAGCGCCTCGCGTGCAGCCGGATACTACAGCATGGCATACCCCGAAGGCCGCTCGTCTATCAGGATGGAGCGCCTCGTTGAGGGTATTCAGGACTACGAAAAAATCAAAATCCTGAAGCAGCATTTCAGCCGCGCCAACAAGGTAGTGGAGCGGGAGCAGCTGCAAAAAGCGCTCAACTCGTTCACCTTTAACAACCTCAAAGTTCTACCAGCAGGAAAAATGGTAGAGGAGGCAAAAATAATTCTTAATTCGCTATGAGCAAAATATTCTAATAATAACATGCGTTCTTATTGTACTTACTATTAAAACAAAAAATTATCAACTATGGAGACGATAACATTTAACCAGCTACGCCGTATCAAAGATGCGCTACCCGATGGGAGCACCCATAAAATAGCCGATTTACTTGGCGTAAACGTTGATACGGTGCGTAACTTTTTTGGCGGCAACCACCTGCAAGCGCAGGCTGCCGGTATTCACTACGAGCAAGGCCCCGATGGCGGCCTCGTTACCTTTGACGACCCCACTATGCTCAACCTTGCACGAAAAATTTTGAAAGAGCATAAAATTGTGGTACACTAAACCCCACTTGCGCTTTTGAAGGCGCTCACCAAGCAGCATCAGCAGCATATAATGGCAAATTAGCGGCGCATCTCCAGCAACAGACCGCCGTTAATTTGCCATTTTGGGCGCTGCTCAAGCGCGCTGCAAGCGTTGAAAATTTGAACTCCCTACCTTTTGATATTATTATTGTTGGCGCCGGCGCTGCCGGCGTAATGGCTGCCGGGCGCGCTGCCGAGCTTGGCGCAAGCGTGCTGCTGCTCGAAAAGATGGAAAAGCCGCTACGCAAGCTGCGCATTAGCGGGAAGGGACGCGGCAACATTACCAACATTAAACCGATGGAAGAATTTCTGCAAAAAATTCACCCCGATGGCAATTTTTTGCGCCCTGCTTTTTCGCAGTTCTTCAACACCCACTTGGTAAAATTTATGAACCGCATAGGCGTGCGCACCGTTGAGGAGCGCGGCGGGCGCGTGTTTCCTGCCAGCCAAAAAGCGTGGGATGTTGCCGAAGCGATGCAAAAGTGGGCGCGGCGCACGGGAGTAGAAATCCTGTGCCACGCAAGGGTTACGGGCGTTACGCGCGGCGAAAATGGCCTGTTCTTGGTTGTATTCGACCACAACGGCGCAAGGCGTACGGCGCAAGGCGCAAAGCTGCTGCTGGCTACCGGCGGCCTTGCATATCCGGCAACAGGCTCTACGGGCGACGGCTATGGCTTTGCAAAAGAGCTGGGGCACAGCCTTACTCCTGCCCGTCCTTCGCTGGTGCCCATCGAAATTTCCGGATTTAGTAGATTCGGTCTCAATGATTTACAAGTGCGCAACGTGAAAGTATCTGTTGCTGCTAACGACAAAATAGTTGACGAGGAGTTTGGCGAGCTAACGCTTACCAAGTTTGGCGTTTCCGGCCCCATTATTCTGCGCATGAGCCGGAGCATTGTTGACGCTCTACAGGCACAGCAAAAAGTGAAGCTGCTGCTGGACTGGAAACCCGCGCTGAGCAAGCAGCAGCTCCAAAACAGGCTGAAGCGGGAGCTGGAGGGCGATAGCATCCCCGATGTAGGGTCGCTTTTGCGAAAGCTGATGCCAGCGCCGCTTATACCATTTTTTGCAGAGCAAGCCAAGCTACAAACAAGGGCTAAAGTTTGTGAAAATAGCGAAGAAAAAATTGTAGCTACCCTCAAAAGTTGTATTTTGTGGGTATGCGGCCACCGACCCTTTAGCGAGGCAATTATCACAGCAGGTGGTGTTTCGCTTAACGAAGTAGATGAAAATACCATGCAGTCGAAGCTGGCGCCGGGGCTGTACTTTGCAGGCGAACTACTTGATGTTGATGCTGATACGGGCGGGTACAACCTTCAAGCGGCTTTCTCTACGGGGTGGCTGGCGGGAGGCGCCGGAGGTTGAGAGGCGTGTTGACATAACAGTCGCCATGCAAAGGCAAAGAAAATGGCATAATGCCGCTGATATTTTTATATATTACATAAGAAAGTAACACAATTAATTGGTCTTTAGCAATCTATGATATACAAGTTGGGTTTGGATGTAGGATCTACAACCGCTAAAATAGCCGTTTTGGACGCCAACGGGCAGCTGGTTTACAACGCTTACCGTAGGCACAATACAAAAGTTACAGAGGTGGTATGCGCATTTTTTGACGAAATAAAGGAGCTGCTGGGCTGCTGTAAGGTAAGCGCTATGGTCACGGGGTCGGCAGGTATGGGCATTTCGGAAACAGCCCGGATTCCATTTGTTCAGGAAGTTGTGGCCGCCTCGCGCCTCATTTTTGAGAAGTACCCCAGCGTTAGGACGCTCGTAGACTTGGGGGGCGAAGATTCTAAAATGATTTTCTTTCACCCCGACCACCAGCCGGATATTCGCATGAACGGCAACTGCGCCGGCGGCACGGGCGCTTTTATCGACCAAATGGCCATGCTGCTCAACATCCCCATTGAGGAGCTCAACGCGCACATAGCGCCCACCCATACCATTTACGCCATTGCCTCGCGCTGCGGCGTTTTTGCCAAAACGGACGTACAAAACCTCATCAGCAGAGAGGTGCCCAAGTCGGATATTGTAGCGTCGGTGTTTCATGCAGTTGCCATGCAGACAATGAATACGTTAGCCCGTGCCTGCGATATTGCGCCCAAGGTAATGTTTTGTGGAGGGCCATTCTCGTTTTTGCCACCGCTAAAAGAATTTTTCCTAAAGGCCATGCACCTCTCGTCAGCCGACGTTGTTGATGCCGAGCACCCCGAAATTGTATCGGCCTCCGGCGCGGCGCTCATGGAAGCGGCTCGCCTTGAGGTTGATATTGACAACCTGCGCAAGCGCGTAGCCACTGAGCGTACGGCGGTAGCGCCGCGCAAAAATGCCCTTCCCATGCTCTTTACCAACGAGGCCGAGCGCGAGCGCTGGCTGAAGTACGAGAAGGAGGTGGAGCTCGTGAAGAAGGTAGCCATAACCGGCTACAGCGGAAGCAGCTGCTACGTGGGCATAGACAGCGGCTCAACGACCACCAAAATAGCCATCATTGGTGAAGATAAAGAGCTGATTTATAGACACTACTCGCACAACAACGGCAACCCGCTGTACGCGGTGAAGCATGGATTGCAGGGCTTTGCCGAGTCGCTTCAGGCGGCGGGGAAAAAGATAAAAATTGTAGGCAGCGCCGTAACCGGCTACGGTGAAGACCTTATCCGTGCTGCCTTTGGCATAGACCACGGCGTGGTGGAAACCATTGCGCACTACACCGCGGCGCACTACCTAAACCCCGATTTGAGCTTTGTGCTCGACATCGGCGGTCAGGATATGAAAGCTATCTTCATAAAAAACGGCGAAATAAGCCGCGTTGAGCTCAACGAAGCCTGCTCGTCGGGCTGCGGGTCGTTTGTCGAGACATTCGGCAAATCGCTTGGCTACAGCGCGCCGGAGTTTGCAGCCCTTGCCTGCACCGCCTCTCATCCCTGCGACTTGGGTACGCGCTGCACGGTGTTCATGAACTCAAAGGTGAAGCAGTCGCTGCGCGAAAACGCTACCACAGCCGATATTGCCGCTGGTCTTTCGTACTCGGTAATTAAAAATTGTCTATTTAAAGTACTAAAATTTAATGATTTGCAGGAACTTGGGGATAACATCGTGGTGCAGGGAGGCGCTTTTAAAAATGCCTCCATACAGCGCGCCTTAGAGGTGGTGACCGGTAAGAAAGTTACGTGTAGCAAAATACCCGAACTTATGGGAGCATACGGCGCCGCGCTGATTGCAATGAACGGAAGCAGAAAAAACAGTATTTAAATGGCGATGAAAAAATATAGGCCTGTAAGGGCTCACTTTGATTTTTGGGGCTACAAACCATGCGTGCTCTTGTGCATGGCGCTTGCGGCAGGCATTTTTGCCAAAGCGCAAAGCGTAACCTGCACGCCAAGCAGGATAGCATTTGCTACAAGCGTTGCCACCGGACATACGTCAGCATCGCAAAACTTTACGGTGGAGGTTGCAAACCTCAGCGGCAGCGCTATTACCTTACAACCCAGCTCGCAAGTGCAAGTATCGCTGGAGGACACGGATAAGGCATACGTTCGCACCCCTATAACCATAGCCGCCGACGAGCTTGCGAAGGGTAAACCTGTTTACGTGCGCTTTGCCCCTACCTGCAACGGATTTTCCGATAGCGTTGTTAGCAGCTCCATTATTTTTCTCAGCCAGCGCAATGAGCTGCTCGGCAGCGTGGCGGTAACGGGCGCTGTGCGGCAGGAAGGTGCAGGTGGCGGACAGCCTTTTAAGGTTGCCACCTTCAACGCCGAGTGGCTTGGCTGCCCCAGCAACGGCCCCGACGACAAGACGCTGCAAATGCGCAACGTTGCTACCGTCATCAGCGAAATGGATGCAGATATAGTTGCGCTCCAAGAGGTTGCAAATAACCCAATACAAAGCATTGATACCGTGCTGGCGCATCTGGGTAGCGCGTGGGGCGGACATATTGTTCCCCACAACCCGTCGAGCTGCGCCCAAAGCGAGGCGGTTATCTACAAAAAAAGTAGGGCAACCCTCACCGGTACGCCCTACCTCCTGAGCAACGCCGGCAGCGCCTCCGCGTGGTCGAGCGGGCGCTACCCCGTTGAGTTTAGCTTTAACATAAGCGCCGACAACCGCACTATTCCCATCACGCTTGTAAACCTGCACGCCAAAGCATTTAGCGACACCACGAGCTACAGCCGCCGCGTGCAGGCGTCGCTGGGGCTAAAGACCTTGCTCGACGGCAGCAGCTACAGTACGCAAAACCTCATCGTTTTGGGCGACTTTAACGATGATATTGATGCGTCAACGTACAAGAAGCTGGCTTCGCCCTACAAGAATTTTGTGGACGATAGCCTCCACTACCGCTTTCTTACCAGCGCAATCAGCGCAAGCGTCTCTATGATAGACCACATTATGGTTTCCAACGAGCTGTTTCCCTACGTATACGGCAACGCCCAAAGAGAAGACGATATAGTAAACGACGTAAGCGACTACACGGCTACGACCTCCGACCACCTCCCTGTGAGCGCAACGCTCGCCTTTGGCAAGGTGGGGCATGACCTCCCCGTACCCGACCA
>JAIRXY010000075.1 GCA_031268055.1 Prevotellaceae bacterium
AATAACCCCCAGATTCATCTGGGGGAAGAGGTGCCGTGGGCGTTCGAACGCTGTAAGCGTTCCCCGTAAATAACCCCCAGATTCATTTGTGGGCGGCAGACTGTGGGCGGCAGAGCGGCAGGATGTCCCCAACACCGTAGGTGTTGCCTAATACAATAAAAAGCTATATTTTTACCCCGTAAAAACAAAAACAAAAACGACTATGAACAGCCATCGTCAAATTCTTTACCACATTGTCTTTTGCACCCATAACAGACAAAATACAATTCCCGTTGCGCATCATGAAGATTTGTACAAGTATATTTGGGGAATAATCAAAGAAAGAAAAGGGGTTTTATATCGCATCAATGGGACAGAAAATCACATTCACAT
Source organism: Prevotellaceae bacterium (assembly GCA_031268055.1). Taxonomy (GTDB): domain Bacteria; phylum Bacteroidota; class Bacteroidia; order Bacteroidales; family UBA932; genus JAITMY01. The sequence goes on from JAIRXY010000075.1 coordinate 373, forward strand.
TCTATCCGACCTGCATCCGACCGTAGCTCTATCCGACTACATAAAAGAAATCAAAACAGCCACCAATCATTGGATGAAGCAAACCGGCAACTATCCTGACTTTACTTCATGGGCAGAAGGCTCATGCGCCTTGACCTATGCGTATCGTGACAAGGATATAATTATAAACTATATCAAGAACCAAAAGAAACACCATCAGATAGAAAAATTTGAAGATGAGTACTGCTCCTTATTGCGTGAATTCGGAATTGATGCGGATGAACGGTATATATTTTGATGGGCTGGGGAAAACGCTTACAGCGTTCGAGCGCCCGCTGTGACTCTCTTTCCCCCAGATAAATCTGGGGGTTATTCACGGGGAACGCTTACAGCGTTCTCCAAAACAACCACAAACGTGTAAACCAAATCAACTATGTTTACACGTTTTTTTTATGAACAATTATCTAATATCCGAATTTATATGGAAATCAATTTTCTTAGCTGCCTGCTGCTGGCCGTAATGTTCACCGGCTGCGGTGGTAGCGACAACACCGCCGCAAGCCCCGTGCCCGAAGCGAGCTACGTCCCCGAAGGCTACACCCTCGTGTGGAGCGATGAGTTTGATGACGCCCCCAGCGGGCTGCCAAGCAGCGAGTGGTGGTTTGAAACCGGCAACAGCGGCTGGGGCAACAACGAGCCGCAGTGCTACGTTGACCGCGTGCTGGGTACCGACACGGTGGCCAAAGTCAGCGGCGGCAAGCTCGCCATCACCGCCTACAAGCTGTCCACGCCCTACGCCGAGAGCCAGCCCACGCCGGGCGCCGAGATTATCTCGGCGCGCATGAACACTGTCCGCGCGTGGCGGTATGGCTACTTTGAAATGAAAGCCATGCTTCCGGGCGGTCGCGGCACGTGGGCGGCTTTCTGGATGCTGCCGCAAAATTTCCAAAGCTGGCCTCTCGACGGCGAAATTGACATCATGGAGTACGTGGGCTACCGCCCCGACGTTACCCAAGCGTCGATACACACCGAAGCCTACTACCACAAGAACAACTCGCAAAAAACCGGCATTCGCGCCGCACCCGGCGCCGAGCGCAAGTTTTACACCTACGCCCTGCTGTGGACAGAGGATGCTATCAAGGGCTACTTTGAAGGGCGAGAGTACTTCTCGTTCCCCAACGACCATGCGGGCGATAAAAGCACGTGGCCGTTCAGCGAGCCATTCTACCTGAAGCTCAACCTCGCCATTGGCGGCGACTGGGGCGGCTCGCAGGGCATTGACAACGCCATTTTTCCCTCCCGCTACGAGGTCGACTACGTGAGGGTATACCAAAAGCAATGAGCTACTACAAATTATTTACTTCACGCTACTTATCTATGAAAAAAATGAAGCATCTCAGCGCATCCATTCCGTTGGCTGCGCTAACCTTGCTGGCAGCCTGCTCGGGCGACGACGCTAGTAGCAGCTCCGCGCAGCAGCAGGACGGCGACGTGCAGGTTTACCTCACCGTTCGCAATACAGCTATCCGCTTGGCGCAGCAGCAGAGCGTCAGCTTTTCCGACGCTGCCGATGGCCACCTGACCCTTACGCTCAACGCTACCGACCTGAAGCAGGAGGTGGAAGGCTTTGGCGCGGCGCTCACCGGATCGTCGGCCTACCTGATGAAAAACATGACGGACGCCGCTCGCCAAAAGCTGCTGAAAGATTTGTTCACCGAAGAAGGCATTGACATGAAGTACATGCGCCTGTGCATTGGCACATCGGACTTTTCAATGGCCAACTACACCTACTGCGACGACTGCACGCCCGACAACCTAAGCAGCTTCGACATTCCCGACGTTGACCGGCGCGACCTGCTGCCCGTGCTCAAAGAAATCCTTGCGCTGCAACCCCACATGCGCCTGCTGGGTAGCCCGTGGACAGCCCCCGCATGGATGAAAACCAACAACGCGCTCTACGGCGGCTACTTCCGCACCGACCCTGCCGTGTACAGCGCGCTGGCGCAATATTTTGTCAAGTACGTACAGGCGTACGCCGCCGAGGGTATCGCCATCGACGCTATTACGCTGCAAAACGAGCCTTGGTACGAGACCTCCGGCTACGCCACCATGAAGATGGAGCCAGCGCAGCAGCGCGACGTGGTGCGCGATTACTTAGGGCCTCAATTTGAGGCGGCGGGCATCACCACGCAGATACAGATATGGGACCATAACTTCGGCGAGGTCATCTATCCGCTCACCGTGCTGGAAGACCCCGACGCCAAAAAATACGTCGGTGGCGTTGCATTTCACGGCTACAGCGGCTCGCCCGCCAACCTCGACGACCTGATTGCCGCCCACCCCGATATGCCCATCTACTTTACCGAGCAGTCGGGCGGAGGCTGGAACACCGACGACCCCATTGGGAACATGCTCTACTACATGAAGGATTTTATTATCCCAACCATCAACCGCGGCTCGCGCAACTTCCTGATGTGGAACCTCGCCCTCGACCTGAACGGCGGCCCTAAGGTAGAAGGGCTGGGCGGCTGCAACAACTGCCGCGGCGTGGTAACCATTCTGGGCAGCAGCTACCGCGTAAACGAGGAGTACTACCTGCTGGGGCATTTTTCCAAATTTGTAAAGGCGGGCGCGCACCGCATTGGCTACACCACCTCTACCGGCAAGCCGAATAACGTGGACTTCTCCACCTTCCTCAACCCCGACGGCTCAAAGGTGGTGGTAGCGGTCAACCAGTCGGGCGCGGCGCAAACGTTTACGGTGAGCGCCAGCGAAAAGCGCTTTACCTATACCCTGCCCGACCAGTCGTCCGTATCGCTTATTTATAAATAAATTGCACCATGAAAAAGCTGCTTTACCTGCTGCTGCTGCTGCTTGCCGCAGCCGGCCTTTGCGCCTGCCGTTCGGCAAGCAGCGCGCGCTTTGTCCGCGTTAGCGGGCATGACCTGATTACGCCTTCAGGCGAAAAATTGCTTATTAAGGGTACCAACCTTGGCAATTGGCTCAACCCCGAAGGCTACATGTTTGGCTTTAGCAAAACCAATTCGGCGCGCTTTATCAACGAAATGCTGTGCCAGCTGGCAGGGCCGGATTTTGCCGCCGAGTTTTGGCGGCAATTCAAGGACAGCTACGTTACCCGCAGCGACATCCGGTTTATTGCCTCCACCGGCAGCAACACCATTCGCCTGCCGTTCCACTACAAGCTCTTCACCAGCGAAGACTACATGGGCTTGACAGCGGCGCAGGACGGCTTTGCCCGCGTTGACTCGGTGGTGAAGTGGTGTCGCAGCGAGGGCTTGTACCTCATCCTCGATATGCACGACGCGCCGGGAGGACAAACCGGAGACAACATCGACGACAGCTACGGATTCCCTTGGCTGTTCGAGAGCAAAGAAAGCCAAAAGCTGTACTGCGACGTTTGGCGCCGCATTGCCGACTACTACAAGGACGAGCCGGTTATCTTGGGATACGAGCTGCTTAACGAGCCAATTGCGCCCTACTTCGGCGACACGGTGCAAACGCTCAACGAGCGGCTCGAAAGCGTGTACAGAATGGGAACGGCAGCCATCCGCGAGGTCGATGCGCACCACATTATCTTGTGGGGCGGCGCGCAGTGGAACGGCAACTTCCGCCCGCTGTCGCTCTCGCCCGGCGACCCGCAGGTGATGTACACCTG
>JAIRXY010000139.1 GCA_031268055.1 Prevotellaceae bacterium
CTATGGCGTTAATAAATTCTCAGCTTTTAAAAGTATCTCAAGATGCGGTTGAGCAGGAGATAGAGAAAAGAGTAAAAGTGTTCACGGTGCTTAACCCCAAGGTTGAGCTTATCCACCTCGACAGCGGCGATGTCACCCTTCCGCTCATGCCAAGCGTTATTGACGCTATGCTGGCCAGCGTGCACGAAATGGGCAAGAATAGCACCTTCAAGGGGCGAGGTCCTGTAAGAGGCTACCCGTTCTTGATAGACGCCATCGTAAAGGGCGATTTTAGAAGTAGGGGTATAAAAATGCTCCCCGAAGAGGTGTTTGTGAACGAAGGCACCAAGCAGGATGTCGCCAACATTGGCGATATTCTCTGCAAGGATAACCGCATTGGGGTGCTCGACCCGATATTTCAAACGTACATCGAGTCGAACGTGGTGGGCTACAGAGCTGGAATTTTGGAGAAGGACAAGCACTGGAGCAACATTGTTTACCTCACCGCTACGCACGAGAAAGGCTTCATACCGGATTTTCCCATTGAGCGTCCCGACGTCATTTTCTTGAGCTACCCCAACGACCCTACAGGCGTGGCGTTGACCAAGGCCGAGCTTACGCAGTGGGTGAGCTACGCCATTGAAAACAAAGTGCTGATGCTCTTTGACGCTACCTACGAGGCGTTCATCTCCGACCCCGATGTGCCCCACAGCATTTACGAAATAAAAAATGCGCGGAAGGTAGCCATTGAGTTCCGTAGCTTCTCCAAGTCGGCTGGATTTACCGGCCTGCACTGCGGCTACACCGTTATCCCCAAGGAGGTAAAGGGGTACTCCATTTACAGCGGGCGGAACATATTCCTTAACGACCTGTGGCAGCGGCGGCAGACCATAAAGAACAACGCCCCGTCGTACATCATACAGCGGGCGGCGGAGGCCCTCTACTCGGAGCAGGGCAAAAGAGAGGTGAAGCAAAACGTGGACTACTACATGACCAACGCCGCTATGCTAAGGGCAGCGCTGGATGCCGCTGGGTTAAAGTACTCCGGTGGGGTAAACGCTCCGTACATCTGGGTGCACTCGCCGTGGGGCTCCTCGTGGAAACTCTTTGAGAGCCTCTTTAGCCACTGCCGGATACTTTCTTCGCCCGGCGAACGCTTTGGGCCGAGCGGAGAAGGCTACGTGAGGCTGAGCGCATTTGCCAACCAAAATCAGGTGATGCTGGCGTGCAGCAGGCTGGCGGATTTTAAGCTTTAATAAAAAACAACTATATTTCAACGCTATATGAAGTTTACAAAAATGCACGGGGCAGGAAACGATTACGTATACATCGACTGCACCAAGGGTGAGGTAGCAAACCCGCACGAGCTATCAAAAAAAGTTAGCGACCGCCACTTTGGAGTAGGCTCCGACGGGCTGGTACTTATCTGCAAGTCGGACGTTGCCGATTTCAGAATGAGAATGTTCAACGCCGACGGGTCGGAGGCGCAAATGTGCGGAAATGCCGTACGCTGCATAGGCAAGTACGTGTACGACAAGGGGCTGACGACCAAAACCAGCTTGACGCTCGAAACGCTTGCGGGGGTAAAACACCTTACGCTCTTTGTCAATGGCGGAAAGGTGTACAAGGTAACGGTGGACATGGGTCTCCCCGAGCTGCTGCCGGCCAAAATACCGGTGGCGGTTGACGGAGAGCGCGCCGTTGGCCTACCCCTTGAGGTCGACGGAAAAGTATTTCAGATGACCTGCGTTTCGATGGGAAACCCCCACGCTGTGACCTTTGTGAAGGATGTGAAGAGCTTTGATGTTCACCACATTGGAAGGTTGATAGAGTGTCACGCGCTTTTTCCCGAAAAGGTGAACGTGGAGTTTGTAGAGCCTTTGTCGGCAGACGAGCTGAGCATGAGGGTGTGGGAGCGAGGGTCGGGCGAAACGTGGGCCTGCGGCACAGGAGCCTGCGCCACGCTGGTAGCGGCAACGCTCAACAACCTCTCAAACGGAAAGGCCACCATCCACCTGCTGGGCGGAGACTTGGAGGTAGAGTGGGACAAAACATCAGGGCACGTTTACATGACGGGTGGGGCAACAACGGTGTTTGAAGGCGAACTTTGCGAGAGTTAAGCGCTGCTTTGCTGCAAAGGTTATACATTTTCCTGATTGCCCCTCAAAAAATCTGATTTTTTTTTGAGAGGGAACGTGAAAATGTTGTATCTTTACAGCCGAAGTAAGAAAGTACAAATACCTGACACTATAAGAAGTACAGCTAATGGGTACGCTTTTTACCGCAGAGGGAGGATTTTCTTTTTAAAAGATACACTGTGAATTATCTAAAATGACGCTGCTATTTATATACCTGTTCATTGCTTTGCTCACCTCATTCTTGTGCTCCATTATGGAGGCAGTGCTGCTATCGGTGCCGGCTCCCTACTTGAAGTCGCAAGTTGAGCAGGGCAGCAAAGGAGCAGAAGCCATGATACGGCTCAAGGAGAATCTCGACAAACCTTTGTCGGCCATCCTTTCGCTCAATACGATAGCCCACACCGTTGGCGCCACCGGAATAGGCATGCAGGCAACGCTGGTGTTCGGCGAAGCATACGTAGGCATTGTTTCGGCTATCCTCACAATCCTGATACTTGTTTTAACCGAGATTATTCCAAAAACCATAGGAACAAGCTACTGTAAAGATTTGGTTGGCGCCTCTGCCCGAATAATCAAGGTGATGATTTTCATCACCTATCCTTTTGTAGTGGTATCGGCGGCGCTGACGAGGCTGCTATCGAGGGACAAGAAAGAGCATACCACCAGCAGAGAGGAAATATCTGCGCTGGCAAGCATCGGGAGGCAGGAGGGAATTATTGCGGACAAAGAGAATAGAATCATACAGAACCTGATTAAGCTAAAGAGTGTACGGATTTCTGAGGTGATGACGCCGCGCATTGTGGTGGTGGTCGCCAGCGAGAACATGACCCTGCAGGAGTTTTTGAAGGACAAGGATTTTTTGCACTTTTCCCGCATTCCCATATATCAGGAGAACAGGGACGATATAACGGGCTACGTGCTGAGAGATTTGGTTTTTGAGAAGCTGGCCGAAGACCAGTTCGACCTGAAGCTCAAGGATATTAGGCGCGAAATTGTGACTTTTCCCGAAACCGTTACCGTACTTGACGCATGGGACAGAATGCTGGCAAAAAAGGAGCACATCGCGCTGGTGGTAGACGAGTATGGAGGAATGGGCGGCGTGGCAACCATCGAAGATATTATTGAATCGCTGCTTGGCGTCGAAATTGTGGACGAAAAAGACAAGGTAGAGGATATGCAGCAGTACGCTATGGAGCGCTGGAGAAGTCGGCAAAAGAAGTATCAGCTGCTAAACTCTCACATACCTCCAGCTTAAAACTTTGAATGTAGCAGTTGACAATTTTTGTGCCGCCTCCTTGTGCCAAGCCAGACGAGAAATACACTTTTCGGCAAATTTCAACGTCGTTTTTCACGGTAAAAAACGGCTCAGTTTCAAAGATACACATTTCTTTTTGACATCAAAACATAATGATTGCTAATATCTTAATGCTGGTGCAAGGTGCAAGTCTATAATATAGACACTTGCACCTTGCACCAAAATAAACGATTCTAATATTAGTACTATTGGATTTATCTTTGCGAAAAATGCGGAGATAATTTGTTGTGCGAAGAAAAAACCGTATATTCGTCGCAAATATTGCGTAGAATAAAAAACGAAGCTATGTATATGTATCAAAATAAGGATTGGGCTAACTTTACTTGGAATAATAATAAGTTGCTTGTATTGTTAGCCAATGTAAGGCATTTGCAGGGACGCCTATTGGGGCAAATGGAGAATTTAGGTTTCAAGTTAAAGGAGGAAGCCGTACTTTCTACGCTAACATTAGATGTCCTGAAATCGACAGAAATAGAGGGTGAGATTTTGAATAAAGATCAAGTACGTTCGTCTATCGCCCGAAAATTAGGTTTAGAGGCGTCGGGGTTGGTTGATTCTCCCCGCAATGTGGATGGCGTTGTGGAAATGATGCTTGACGCTACGCAGAGCTACATGCAGCCTATAACTTCAGAAAGGATGTTTGGGTGGCATGCCGCTCTTTTCCCAACAGGTTACAGCGGCATGTATAAAATAGAAGCCGGTAAATACAGGAATGGTGATATGCAGGTCGTTTCCGGCGCTATGGGTAAAGAGAAAGTTCACTATGAAGCGCCCAAAGCGAATCAGGTAGAATCCGAGATGAATACGTTTTTGAATTGGTTTAATAATACATCGGAAATAGATTCGGTACTCAAAGCTGCTATCGCTCATTTCTGGTTTGTAACCATCCACCCTTTTGATGATGGCAACGGGCGTATTGCACGTGCCATAACAGATATGCAGCTTGCTCGAAGTGATGGTAGCGCGCAACGTTTCTATAGTATGTCGAATCAAATACTTACTGAACGCAAGAAGTATTATGATATGCTTGAAAAGACACAGCGAGGAACAAGCGATATAACCAGTTGGCTGATATGGTTTTTATCCTGTCTTGAAAATGCACTTGTAAATAGCGGTGAGGTATTGGATTCTATTTTGGCTAAGGCTAAATTTTGGGAAAAATATAGTCAGACTTCCCTGAATGACCGTCAGCGTTTGATGTTAAACAAGCTGTTAGACGGATTCGACGGAAAATTGACTTCTTCAAAATGGGCTAAAATTGCAAAAACCTCACAGGATACAGCTATACGGGATATACAAGGCCTTATTAATAAGGAAATACTTCGCAAAGAAGCACAAGGAGGCAGAAGTACCAATTATGAATTGATTATATAGCAGCGATTCTTATTATTTTTTGATTATTACCTGAATATTCAAAAATCTCTACAAAATTAGTCGCTGTTTTTAACGTTGTGTTGTTGGTTATAGAGAGTTGAGCAATGCTCACAAGCTTGCTCATTTGGGAATGGGCTATTATGGTTTGTGGCTGCCGAAAGAAGGCAAGCTGGTTTTTTGCGAAATTAATGCGCTAATGAACCTGTATCCGTTTTTTTCTCAGCAAGAGCAAGCCTATGAAGGTAATTAACCCGTTGATGATGAGCAGCTCAAATCCTATCTCGTAGCCGCTGAACAGCACGGGCGATAGCTCGCTCAGCGCAAATGAAAGGATGGGCGACAGAATAGCTACCAACGGCACCCACCTGTCGCGCACCTGCACTTTGGTAAAAAGACCAAAGGCAAACAAGCCCAGCAGCGGCCCGTAGGTGTAGCTCGCTACCTTGTACACCGTGTTAATAATGCTCTCGGAGTAAAAAAGCTTGAAAACTAAGATGAGCAGCAGGAATACCGCGCTCATACCCGCATGCACCCAGCGACGCTTACGGCGCAAGGTGGGGTCGCCGTTTTTTAGCCCCAAAATATCAATGGTAAAGGACGTTGTTAGCGCAGCAATGGCGCTGTCGGCGCTGGAGTAGGCCGCCGCAATAATGCCCACAATAAACAAAACTCCTACCAGCGGGTGCAAAAACCCGCCTGTGGCGATGTAGGGAAAAATTTCGTCGGGCTTGTCCGGCATGGCTAAGCCGTTGTGCGCAATGAAGGCGTAGAACATTACGCCAAGCGTGAGAAAAAGCAGGTTTACCGGCAGAAAGGCAAGGCCGTAAGTGCGCATGTTCCGCTGGGCGTCGCGCAGGTTTTTGCAGCTCAGGTTTTTTTGCATCATGTCCTGATCCATCCCCGTCATGGTGATGGTGGTGAACACGCCTGCCAGAAACTGCTTGAAAAAGTAGCGCCTGTCGGCGGGGTTGTCGAAGAAGAACGTGCGCGACACATCGCTCTCCCGCAGCATTGTCCACACGCCCCCAAGCGACAAGTCCATAGCCCGCGCCAAACCTACCATGCAGAGCGCCAGCGTAAGGAGCAGGGCAAAGGTTTGCAGCGTATCCGTCCAGATAATCGTTTTGATACCTCCCTTGTGGGTGTACAAAAATATCAGCCCAATGGTGAAGACGACGTTCACCACAAACGGAATACCCAGCTTGTCAAACACCAACGCTTGCAGCACAATGGCTACCACCAGCAGGCGAATTGCCGAACCCAGCAGGCGGGAAAGGAGAAAGAATGCCGCGCCTGTTTTGTAGCTGTAACGCCCAAAGCGCGTGCTCAGGTAGGTGTATATGGAGGTCAGCCCCAAGCTGTAGTAAAGGGGGAGCAGCACCTGCGCCACCACCACGTATCCCACCACAAAGCCCAGCACCATTTGCAGGTAGGAAAGCTGGCTCGCTCCTACCATGCCCGGCACCGAAATGAACGTTACCCCCGAAATGCTCGATCCTATCATGCCAAAGGCAATAACGTACCACGGCGCTTTGCGGTTGCCAAGGTAGAACGAATCCGGCTGAACGCGCCGCGTTGTAAGCCACGATATGAACAACAAAATGGCAAAGTAGATACCTACAATGCCAAGAATTACGTAGGGGTTGGCGATGAGCATAAGAGCTTTGTTTTAGCTATGATTTATGAGCGGCACAAGGTGCAAAGCATACAAAAAATTATTCCGCATTGCTATGCCAAATCAAGAATTGTGCATAACTTTGCGAATCTGAAATCTGAAATCTGAAAATTTAAAATTCGAAATCCAATGCTTCAGCGTATTCAATCTGTTTTTTTGGCCATAGCGTTAGCGCTGCTTGGCTCGCTGTTTGCGCTGCCGTTTGCCAACGCCATCGGCATCGATGGCAAAGAGCTTACGGTGAACAGCGCCGATTTTCCAATGGTAATCATCCAAGTAGCCACGTTCGGCGTTACGCTGGTCAATATTTTTCTGTACAAGCAGCGGCGGCGGCAGATACGCCTGTGCATCGTCAACGGTATTGCGCTGCTGGCCTATCAGGTTTTTACCCTGCTGTACGTATTTTTGCTTGT
>JAIRXY010000162.1 GCA_031268055.1 Prevotellaceae bacterium
GCAAAAGAAATTTTTGAAAGTACGCAGGATGAAAACTCTGCGGAAGCGAGCTACTACCTCGGCGAAATTGCCTACGCAAGGGGCGATACCGCGCAGGCAAGAGCCTACTACGAAAAAGGATTGGCCGCCAACCCCGAATACCCGCTCAACAAGGTTGGGCTGGCAAAATTCCTGCTGAAGGCCGACCAAAAAATCGGTATCAAGACGCTGACGGATATCTCAAAGGAGAAGGCGAGCAAAAAAAATATTGAGGTTTTGATAGCCATTGCAAAGGTGTACTACGATGCAGGAATGGCTAACATGTACGAAAAAGCGCTCAGCAGCGCGGAAAAAGCAGGCAAAAACTCTCCGCTGGTACCTATGCTGCGCGGCGATATTTTGAAGGGTAAAGACGACGTGGGCGGAGCCGCCGGAGAATACGAGCAGGCAATAAACCTCAACGCCAGCTACCTTGTGCCCTACATTAAGGCGGCGCAAATCTACGCCGACATCAACCCCAGCTTTGCCATAGAGAAGCTCACCACCGTGGTGGAGATAGATTCTACCTATCCGCTGACAAACAGGTATATGGCAAGGGCTTTCTACAACGTAGGCCACTATGCTCGCGCCATAGCCATATACGAGAAGTCTTTCAACATCAACGTCAGCAGCTTTGGCGAGCTGACCGACTACGCCGCCGCGCTCTTCTTCTCGCAGCGCTACGACGAGGCGACAACGCTAATTAGCAGGGGGCTTCAGAAGGATTCGCTCAACTTTGTTCTGAACAGGCTAAGAATGTATAGCGCGCTGGAAACGCAAGATTACGTCAACGGCCTCCTTGTGGCAGAAAAATTCTTTGCTCTGCCAACCGAAAACAACAAGTACATCCCCCGCGATTATACCACCTACGGCGATTTGCTTGGCTTTAACCATTTTGTTGATAGAGCGGTAGAGCAGTACGGCAAGGCAATTGAGGTATCGCCGGAGAAGCTGGAGCTGTACAAAAAAATTGGCGATCAGCTCAACAAGGCAGGGTATCCGGGCGTTGGCGCAGACTACTACAACATGTACATCGAAGCAATGGAAGATCAGGCCGATACAAAAGATTACTACACTATGGGAACATACCTGTACAGGGCTGCCACCACCATTGCGCGCGATACTACCGTAGACTCGCTCTACGCGGCCAACAAAGCGGCTGAATACTTGGTGAAGGCCGATACAACCTTTGGCGTTATCACCGCGCGCATCCCCGACAACACGCTGGGATTTCTTTACAGGTCCAGGGTTAACGCTTCGCTGGACCCTGAAACCTCCAAGGGCTTGGCCAAGCCGCACTACGAGGCGCTGCTAAACCTTATCCTGTCGAAGGAAAACCCCGAGCAAACCTACCGCAGGGAGCTGCTGGAAATTTACCAGTACCTTAGCTACTACTACTACCTGCAATTTGACGCCAACGCCAAAGACGAAGATAAGGCGCAGGTTATTACGATTAGCAATAAAATATTGGAGCTAAACCCCAACAACGCAATCGCAAAGCAGCTCATAGATGCGCTCACGGCAGAGCCGGAAGACGGAAAGAAAAAGAAGTAGTAGCTTAACCGCTGTAATTCAACGAAATTATAAGTGTATAAGTATCCTTAACTTTCTATAAACATTTTGTATTGCAATAGCTATCACGCTATTGTGCCTGTTTGGTTTTATTTTTACAAAAACGGGATTTGGTTAGATGCAAAAAATGCTTACCTTTGTATCCCGTTTTTGTAAAACATGCGGAAATAGCTCAGTTGGTAGAGCACAACCTTGCCAAGGTTGGGGTCGCGAGTTCGAGTCTCGTTTTCCGCTCTCAAATGCAGTAGCAAACCGGCTGTTCAAGGTTTTGAGCAGCCGGTTTGCTGCTATTATGGCGTTAGCGGTAAAACCAACGTGCAAGCGCGCTATTATTCTACGTCGGTATGCAAAAAAACGGATACTTATCGGTTTCTCTATGGCTGTTTGGAGCAGCAATGACAGCATGGTTCTACCTGACTATGCTCACAGGCTGCGCCCGTATAGCCCACCCCGGCGGAGGACCAAAGGATTCTCTCCCTCCCATTCTGGTCAGAACGCTGCCGGAGCAAGGCGCGCTAAACTTCAAGAAAAAGCGGGTGTCCATCTACTTCAACGAGTACGTACAGCTCAAAGAGGCCGACAAGCACTTCCTCATGTCGCCTCCTCCCGAAAAACGCCCGTCGCTCAACATCCGCGGCAAGCGCGTGCAGGTTGACTTTAACAGCCCGCTGCGCGACAGCGCTACCTACTTGCTCGACTTTGGCCACGCTATTGTTGACAATAACGAGGGAAACCCCTACGACCCTTACCGCTTTTCGTTCTCCACCGGCGCATGGCTCGATACGCTGAGCATCGAGGGGCTGGCGCTCGACGCGTACACCGACCAACCTGCAAGCAACGTGCTGGTGTACCTCTACGAGAATATGGAAGATAGCGTGGTATTGAAGCAGCGCCCCGACAACGTTACGCGCCCCAACGAAAAAGGCGTGTTCTTGGCAAGCAACCTGAAGGCTAAACCCTACAAAATGCTGGCCATAGCCGACGCCAACAAAAATTACAAGTACGATATAGGGCAGGAGGCCATCGGATTTCTCGACCTTGCGGTGGCGCCTGTTCCGCTGCTGCAATGGCACGACGACGACTCCTTGGGGCACCACCACGAGGAGCACGACCTGAAGTTGGCGCTGCGCATGTTTACCGAAGATTTCGCAACGCAGTACCTCACCTCGTGCGAGCGTACCCAGCAGCGAGCGCTAAGGATTACCTTCAACGCGCCCTTTCCTGTTATCGACAGCCTCACCATCGACAGCGTGGAGGCCTCAACGCTGGCGCCGGAGTATAGCGTCAGGCACGATACTATCACCTACTGGTTTGCCGATACGGCAGCGCGCGTCCCCGATACCATGCAGCTGCGCCTTACGTACCTCAAAACGGATACGCTTGGCCAGCTAAGCCCTTTTACGGAAAAGCGGCGGCTGATTTTTACCAGTAAAAAGAAGCAGGATGCTCCCAATGAGGGCAAGAAGGAAAAATCGTCGGGCATAGGCGGGCTGTTCAACCGCCTTGTGGGTAACGAAGAAGAGGTGGCTGATACAACCCCCCAAAAGCCCGCCCACTGGACGCTGAAGCCAAACTTTAGCACGGTTGCCGCCAGCCCGATAGGGAACGCTTCGCTCTCCTTTGGCGCGCTGCCGGTGGCGCTAAACCCCGACTTGATAAAGCTTGAAGAGCTGCAAATAAATCCGAGGACTAAAGATTCGTCGTACACCAACGTGAACTTTTCGCTGGTGCGCGATTCGGTCAACCTGCGCCGCTACAGCGTTGTTGCCGAATGGAAGGAGCTAACCACCTACCGCTACATGATGCTGCCCTCTGCCTTTTGGGATGTTTACGCGCAAACCAACGATACCATACGGGGAGCTTTCACAACGCTCAACCCCGACAACATGTCGATGCTTACGCTCAACTTTACCCAAACTAAAAATAGCGATTACGTGGTGCACCTCACCGATGCAAAGGGTCAGGCTATAGTTCGGCGGCAGCTGCTGAACGAGGACAAAAAAATGGTATTCCTCTACATCACTCCGGGTACCTACTGTATCCGCGTAATCAAGGATGATAACGGCAACGGCAAGTGGGATACGGGGAGCTATTTCGGGCATATTCAGCCGGAGTACGCCACATTTTTGAAAGAAGACCCCGAAAAAATAACCTTTGAGCTGAAGCAGGGCTGGGATGTGGAGTTGGATGTGAACTTACAAAACCTGTTTCCGGATAAAAGCAACGAGCAATAACTATTTTGAATTTTTGACTATATTTTGTTTCGCAAAATTTTCATACTATCCTTGGCGTTTTTCTTTGCGGGAAGCGTGGCTGCTTACGCCGAAATATACGTTGGCGCACGCTACGGCGCAGGGCTGACAATGCTGTACTTTATGCCGCACCAAGACGAAAAAAAGGGCATAACGCCCGTCAACGCAGCGGTGGCGTTTCGCTACTGCAACAGCGAAGCGCAGGGCTACGAGCGGTACATGAATTTAATGTTAGAATTTGGCTACGCCGAGCGAAGCTACTCAATGGCCACTCGCCCCATCGTGAGCAGCGATACTACCGCCGGGGCAAGAACAACGCGCAGGTCGCAAGCGCTGGAGCTGCCCTTGGTAATGCAGGCGCGCATCCCGCTGTACAGGCAGCTTAATCTGCTGGTAACCGGCGTGGCGTACGGGGCGTACTACCTCAAGAATACGCAAAAATACGAAGTTGGCGGAAGCCAAATAAAAGAAACATTCTCATACGACAACTTCAATGGATTTGAGTACGGCGTGGGGGGAGGCCTTGGATTTAGCCTAAGCGTTGGCAAAACCGACTTTGCGCTTGACGCACGCTACATGGCAAGCATGTCGTACCTCTACAAACCGACCATTAGCCCAGCGCGATTTTTGTACGAATCCATGCCCATGCAGGTAATCATATCATTCAGCGTGATGAGAAAAATCTTTTGAAGCTCCGAATTTTGGCAGTGCAAAATAAATAAGAAAATAGAACTTTATGGCACGTTATCTTGACCCTAAAAACGACCTGACTTTTAAGCGGGTCTTTGGCGAGCACAAGCACTTGTGCATGAGCCTTATCAACAGCATGATGCCGTTCGATGCATCGCAGCAGGTGGTGAGCATAGAGTACCTGAGCGGAGAGTTGCCGCCTCACCGAGCGCAGCATGGTATCCGACTCGGAACGAACAGGCATGGAGAAAGGCATGGAGATAGGCAGGGAGCAAGGCAGGGAGGAAGGTCGAGAGGAAGGCAAAGAGGAAGTTGCACTATCCTGTTTGAAAAGAAATATGCCGCTTGAACTTATAGAAGAAGTAACCGGTTTGACAAGAGAAAAAATCAGCAAGCTGCGGGATAGAAAAAGAGGTGAATGATAAAGCAAGAGCTGCTGCAGGAATCACTTTATGCCACTCTCTCAACATTCTGTCCCTGCGGGACAGGGTAACCATTGCATGTTATTTATTTCGAATTCATTAAAAGTTAGGCTGTTATCGAAATCTGAAAAATACACTTGAAAGCTACCGAAGTACATATAGGCAACATACCGCTTGGCGGCGCTCACCCTATCCGCCTGCAATCAATGACAACTACCAATACGCTTGACGTTCCGGCTACCGTGGCGCAGTGCATCGCCATTGCCAAAGCCGGCGCCGACTACGTGCGCATCACGGCGCAGGGCGTGCGCGAGGCAGAG
>JAIRXY010000282.1 GCA_031268055.1 Prevotellaceae bacterium
TGAAATGAAAGAATTTTTACGAGGCTTACTATCATCATAAATTATTAAGTAATAAAATGATAAGTGATAAATTTGTGGGGCTTGCTGCCGACCATGCCGGCTTTGAGCTGAAAGAGAAAATTCATGCGCTGCTGACCCAAATGGGATACAGTGTGCACGATTTTGGCGCTAGCTCTACCGCCAGCGTTGATTACCCCGATTTTGCCCACCCGTTGGCCAACGCTTTGGCAGAGGGGCAGCTGCTATTTGGCATAGCGTGCTGCGGAACAGGTAACGGAATGGCTATTACGCTCAACAGGCATTGCAGTATTCGCGCCGGCCTGTGCTGGAGTGCAGCGATAGCGTCGCTTGTTCGCCAGCACAACGACGCTAACGTATGCGTGCTCCCTGCGCGCTTTGTGGACGAGGCGCAGGCAATGGAAATAGTGAAAACGTTTCTTTCTACCGCATTTGAGGGTGGCCGCCATCAGCGCAGAATTGATAAAATACAGATGAGTAAGAATTAGGTATAGCGATTGAGAGTCATTGAGTTATTGAAATTTGAGTTGTACATATTGAAATGTTCAAAATTGTAAAAAAGCAGCTTTTAGCCAAGGATATTTACCTGATGGAGGTGGAAGCGCCGCGCGTGGCAAAATCGGCGCAGCCCGGGCAATTTATTATTGTCCGCGTGGGCGATACGGGCGAGCGCATACCGCTTACCATTTGCGGCTACGACGCTCTCCGTGGAACGGTGGCTATCGTGACGCAGGTGGTGGGCGCGTCGAGCCGCAAGATTTGCGCGCTCAACGAGGGCGAAAGCTTCACCGATTTTGTTGGTCCGCTGGGGCGTCCGAGCGAGCTGATTTTTCTTTCGAGCGAAGAGCTGAAGGAAAAAAGCGTGCTGTTCATCGCCGGCGGCTTGGGCACAGCGCCTGTTTACCCGCAGCTGAAGTGGCTGTGCGAGCGGGAGGCAAAGGCTGATGTCATTGTCGGCGCAAAAACCAAAGATTTGCTCATTTTGCAGGATGAGCTGAAAGCTGTAGCCAAAAACGTTTACGTTGCTACCGACGACGGCAGCGCAGGATTCAAGGGGTTGGTTACGGAGTTGCTCAAGAATCTGGTGGACGTGCAGGGTAAAAAGTACGACCTTGTAGTGGCCATTGGCCCAATGATAATGATGAAGTTTGTTGCCCTTACCACCAGCGCTTACAGCATACCTACCATTGTGAGCCTCAACACGCTTATGGTTGATGGCACGGGCATGTGCGGCGCCTGCCGCGTGAGCGTGGGCGGCAAAACTCGCTTTACCTGCGTTGACGGCCCTGAGTTCGATGGCCACCTCGTGGATTTCGACGAAGCTTTGCGCCGGCAGGGTATGTACAGAGCAATGGAAAAGAAGGCAGATTGCAGGTGCTTGGAAAAGCTGTAGCTTTGACGCGCAGCAACAAAAAATCTTTACCGCCGGAATGAAATACCTCTGGCAGCAATATTAGTCTGTACTGTAATACTTTATAGTTGGTAAACATGCAAGTATTTGTGAATAGGGTAGCTGGTAAAGGTATACTTTTTTGCAAGTTGTTTACTACATTTGCAGCGCAGCAAGCATAAAAAACCAAATACCTAAGCCATGCAAAACGCATTTGCTCAATATATCGCCGAGCTTGACCGGATTTACCGCGCAGGCAACGCTACCGAACACTCCTACCGTCCGGCGCTACAGCGGCTGCTGGAAAATATGCTTGTGAAGATGCCGCACGCATTACCCCTGCAAATCACCAACGAGCCTAAGCGCATTGCCTGCGGCGCCCCCGACTACATTGCTACCCGCGGAGCAATTCCCGTGGGATACATTGAGGCAAAGGATATTGGCGTGGACTTGGATGGTAAAGCCAGCAGAGAGCAGCTTGACCGCTACCGCAGCTCGCTCAACAACCTGATAATTACCGACTACCTCACTTTTCAGCTTTTTGAAAATGGCAGGCAAGTAATGTCGGTTGCCCTTGGCAGCCTTGCCCCAGATTCGCCCTCCAAGAAAGAAGGAGCGGGAGAGCGCTTGGCGGTGAAATCCAACCCGGCGCAGCTTGGGACATTCTCCGAGCTGCTAAGCCTTTTTGCGAGTTACGGGGGAGATAGGATAAAGGATTCCAAGCATTTGTCAAAATTAATGGCTACCAAGGCGCGGCTGGTGGCGAGCATCATTGAAAATGCGCTGGACAAGAAAGAAAGCAGCGATAGCAACTCCCTCGACGGGCAGCTGAGGGGCTTTAGGGAGGCGCTGATACAAAACATTACGCATAAGGACTTTTCCGATATCTACGCGCAAACTATTGCCTACGGGATGTTTGCCGCCCGCCTCAGCGACGAAACGGCTGATACGTTTACCCGCAGCAAAGCCTCCCAGCTTATTCCACAATCCAACCCTTTCATGCAGAAGTTCTTTCGCTACATTGCCGGCTACGAACTTGACGAGCGCATCCGCTGGGTGGTGGACGACTTGGCCGACATGTTCAACTACGTTGATGCCGGTGCAATCCTGCAAGAGTTTGGCAAAATAGAGCATGACCCCGTAGTCCACTTCTACGAGACGTTCCTCTCCGAGTACGACCCCTCGCTGCGCAAAAGCCGCGGGGTTTGGTATACGCCCCAGCCGGTGGTGCAGTTCATCGTACGGGCGGTAGACGATATTTTGAAGCAGGAGTTTGGGCTTTCAAAAGGCTTAGCCGACAGCTCGAAGCTACCAGCCACTCCACCCACCGGCGGCGCGGCAGCGGAGGTAAAAGAGTACCATCGGGTACAAATCTTAGACCCCGCCACCGGTACGGGTACGTTCCTTTCGGGGGTGGTGGAGCATATTTACCAGCAGCTTAAAAATCAGCCTGCCCTGTGGAGCAGCTACGTTGGCGAGCACCTGATACCGCGCCTCAACGGTTTTGAGATACTGATGGCTTCGTACGCCATGGCGCACCTGAAGCTGAGTATGCAGCTGCAAAAAACAGGGGCGCCGCTCAACCGCGGGCTTCCCCAACGCCTTCGCATATACCTGACCAACAGCTTGGAGGAGGCTCACGGCCGGACTGATATTCCTTTTGCCCAATGGCTTAGCGACGAGGCCAACGCTGCCAGCCACCTCAAGCAGGATGTTCCGGTGATGGTTGTGCTGGGCAATCCGCCCTACAGCGGAGAGAGCCAAAATACGGGCGCATGGATTGAGCAGCTGATGCTTGACTATAAAAAAGAGCCGTCCGGAGTAAAATTGCAGGAGAAAAACTCCAAGTGGATAAACGACGACTACGTTAAGTTTATCCGCTACGGTCAGCACCTCATAGAAAAAAATGGGGAGGGCGTTTTGGCGTATATCAACAACCACAGCTTTCTCGACAACCCCACTTTCCGCGGTATGCGGTGGCGCTTACTGGAAAGCTTTGATAAAATTTATATTCTTGATCTTCACGGTAATATCAAAAGAAAGGAGGCTGCTCCCGACGGCGGTAAAGACGAAAATGTCTTTGACATACAGCAGGGCGTTAGCATTAACATTTTTGTAAAGACAGGCCACAAAAAATCAGATAAGCCGGCAAAAGTTTTCCGCTACGACTTGTATGGTAAGCGCGCTGAAAAATATAATTTTTTGTTGAACAACAGCTTACAAAGCGTCAAGTGGAACGAGCTGAAATTACTCAAGCCGCAATATTTCTTTGTAGCAAGAAATTTCTCGCTGCAAAAGGAGTATGAAAAAGGGTTTAGCGTGCAGGAGCTGTTTCCTGTAAACTCGGTAGGAATTGTAACAGCGCGGGA
Source organism: Prevotellaceae bacterium (assembly GCA_031268055.1). GTDB lineage: Bacteria > Bacteroidota > Bacteroidia > Bacteroidales > UBA932 > JAITMY01. Next base: position 3,778 of record JAIRXY010000282.1, read on the forward strand.
TTCCGTTTTTGTATGCAACAGCCAGAGAGGGTTAGTAGCAGGCATAAAAAATCATTTTTCTATAACCCCAGACAAAAAATTGATTCAACTTATGAGTTATCGTCCTTTTGATAATCAATATGTTTATTATGATACAAAAAAAATTGAAAGGTCTCGTGGAAATGTTATGCAGCATTTTTTGAAAGGAGAAAATGTTGGGTTGATGATATGTCGACAGCAGAAAACTAATAAATTTTACCATTGTTTGATGCATAAATACATCGTCGAATCAAGCTTTGTAAGCAATAAAACCTCGGAGATAGGATACTCGTTTCCTCTTTACCTCTACCCCGAACCGGGCAAGCTTTTTGCAGACAATAAGCGCAAGCCTAACTTGAAGAAAAAGATTGTCAAGGAAATAGCTCACCATATAAATTTGTCGTTTGCTGAA
>JAIRXY010000051.1 GCA_031268055.1 Prevotellaceae bacterium
CCCATCTCGATAGCCCACTGCTTCATGCCCTGCGCTACCTCCTCGGCAATGTCGTGCGTGAGCGGAGCGCCGGCCTTTACTGCTGCGCTGAGGGTTTTAAAGGTTATTTTGGACAGGTAACTTTTCATCTTTTCGTACGAAAAAACGTTCTGCCCAAAGTACTCGGAGACTCTCGTTGACGGGTAATCAACCTGTACCGCTTTCTTGCCGAAAGCCTCATCTAAAAGCTTAAATCTTAGTGTTGTCATTTCTTTGAATATTGAATTTTAAATTTGGAATTTTAAATTTGGAATCAAAATTGTACAATAAAAAGTTCGCCGCCCGCATTGCGCCCTTTCGGGGGTTAGGTTTCGTGAAGTATTCGTCTTCGTGGCAACCCTACCCTACTGATTTCGAGTTTTCAACCTTGAAATGGCGTAACCCAAGCTATAGGTAGCGCTTTCGAGGCATCTACTTTTTTTTATCGAACAATAGTGAATTTGAATTTTGAATATGAATTTTGAATTGGCTTACGCCGTCAGGATAATTCAAAATTCATAATTCAAAATTCAAAATTTCTCAAGCTTACTTGAGAAAAATGTTGTTTTGCTTGCAGGTATCAATCATTTCGTCGCTCCAGAGGGAAGCTTGCGTTTCGCCGATGTGAGCGCAGCGCAGCAGGAACATGCACAGCCTGCTTTGCCCAATGCCGCCGCCAATGGAGAGCGGTATTCTGTCCTCCAGCAGCAGGCGGTGAAAGAGCAAGTCTTTGCGCTCTGGGCAGCCTTCGAGCTCCAGCTGGCGGGTAAGCGATTCCTTGTCCACGCGGATGCCCATAGACGATATTTCAAAAGCCGATTCGAGCACGCTGTTCCAAAGCAGAATATCGCCGTTCAGCCCCTTGTGTTCGGCGCTGGTAGGCGTAGACCAGTCGTCGTAGTCGGGCGCGCGCCCGTCGTGCTTTTCGCCGTTGGCTAACTTACTCCCAATGCCCACCACGAATATTGCGCCGTACTTTTTTGCCGCCTCCGCCTCGCGCTCCTTTGGCGAGAGCGAGGGGTACTCCTTCAGCAAATCTTCCGAGTGAACAAAGGTAATCTTGTCGGGCAGCGACGGCGTAATGTGCGGGTAAAGCCTGTACACGTGCGCCTCTACGCTCTTGAGCGCCGCGTATATCTTTTCGACAATGAGCTTGAGGAAGTCAAGCGTTCTGTCGCCCTTGGTGATGGTTCTTTCCCAGTCCCACTGGTCAACGTAGAGCGAGTGTATGTTGTCGAGCTCTTCATCGGCGCGTATGGCGTTCATGTCGGTGTAGAGGCCGTAGCCGGCGGGGATTTTGTAGGCGGCCAGCTTCATGCGCTTCCACTTTGCCAGCGAGTGCACCACCTCCGCCTTTGCATCGCCCATATCCTTTACCTTGAACGATACGGGGCGCTCCACGCCGTTCAAGTTATCGTTTATGCCGGTGCCCGAAAGCACAAAAAGCGGCGCGGTTACGCGTCGTAACCCTAAATGCTCCGACAGCTCCGCCGGAAATAGCGTTTTCAGCTTTTCAATGGCTTGCTCCATCGTTTCGGGGGCAAGCGTCGCTCGGTAGTCCGAGGGTAGGAATAGATTCATGTTGTTGAAATTTTGAGTTTTTGAAATTTGAATTATTAAAACAAAATTTTGTATGCCAAATTGTATGCAATGTGCTCCACGTATAAATATTCCTTACCTAATTAGGGAATGTCAGTCATGCCATTTTTTTAGTTAAGAATGGAGAATTGGCGTTAAATTTGTTCGCCAAGATAATGCTCAATTCCCCATTATCAATTATCAGCTGTCAATTGTCAATTTCTTCTCATCCATAGCTTGCCTCACCGTGCTCGTAAATATCCAAGCCTTCCTCCTCTACCCGCGACGAAACCCGTATGCCAACAAGCTTATCTACGGCGTAAAAAAGAATAATGGTGAGGATTGCGCTGTACGCTATGGTTGCCACCGTTGCAATGGTCTGCACCCACAGCTGATGCCAATCGCCGTACAAAGCCCCCTGCTGTCCGCCTTCGCCCGTAATGAGCTGGGTTGCAAAAACGCCCGTGAGGATAGACCCGATAATTCCCCCTACCCCATGCACGCCGAAGGCATCAAGCGAATCGTCGTACTTGAGCTTTGTTTTCACCACGGCAACCATAAAAAAGCAAACGGCAGACGCGGCAGCGCCTATAACAAATGCCCCCAGCACGTCAACCGTTCCCGCCGCCGGCGTAATAGCCACCAAGCCGGCCACCGCTCCCGTGCAGGCGCCCACGGTGGTAGGCTTTCCATTGCGTATCCAGTCTATAGCCATCCACGTAACAGCGGCAACGGCGGTAGAAAGGTGCGTCACAAGGAAAGCGTTGGCCGCAAGGCCGTCGGCAGCAAGGCCGCTTCCGGCGTTGAAGCCAAACCATCCCAGCCACAGAAAGGCCGCGCCGAGGAACACAAAGGCAACGTTGTGCGGCGCCGTAGGACGGCCGTACTTGTAGCCCTTTCTTTTGCCCAGCATAATAGCCATTACCAGCGCCGAGATGCCGGCGTTGATGTGCACCACCGTGCCTCCGGCAAAGTCAATGGCGCCCAGCTGTCCCAGCCAGCCGCCGCCCCACACCCAGTGCGCCAGCGGGTTGTACACTATAGTAGACCAGAGAACAATAAATAGCAGGTAGCCTGCAAACTTCACCCGCTCGGCAAATGCGCCTATAATCAGCGCCGGCGTGATGATGGCAAACATGCACTGGAACAGCACAAATATGGCCTCCGGAATGTTGACGGTAGGCAGCAGCGTGTTGACGGTAATGCCGTGCAAAAACACTTTGTCAAACCCGCCAATAAAAAACCCCAGCGGGTTTCCCGATTCCATGAAGCCAACGCCAAACACCCAGCTGTACCCGAAGGCAACCCACAGAATGGTAATAACGCCCACCAGCACAAAGCACTGCATGATAATGCTGAGCAGGTTTTTTTGGCGCACCAAGCCGCCGTAGAACAGGGCTAACCCCGGAATGGTCATCAGCAGCACCAGCACCGTGGCTACGATAATCCACGCCGTGTTGCCGGTATC
>JAIRXY010000066.1 GCA_031268055.1 Prevotellaceae bacterium
TATCACAACAAAAAAAGGAAGCGTTGAGCGCTTAAAAATCAGCTTCACCACCACCAGCTCCATTCAAACCCGAACAAAATCGGCGGACATACTCTCGGAAAGCCAATTCAGGGAAATCATTGACGCGCAAGGAAACGCTCTCCAGAAATCGCTTATCGGGACAGCTTCGACCGATTGGAACGGCGAAATCTTTCAGCCCGCTTTCGGTACCGACAATAATTTAAGCTTGTCGGGGTCAATCGCAAAGCGCTTGCCCTTCCGTGCGTCCGTGGGCGCATACATGCAAGACGGTATTCTGAAAACAGACCAAGCCAAGCGCTACACCGGCACCTTATCGCTAAGCCCTTCCCTCTTTGACGACTACCTGAAATTCAACCTGAATGTAAAAGCAGCTATGAATAAAAATCGCTTTGCTGACGGAGCCGCCGTTTGGAACGCTGCCACCTACAACCCAACCATTCCTGCTTACTCCGGCTCAAGCGAATACGGCGGGTACAACGAGGCTATCGACGGACAAGGAAAGCTCGTGACCAGAGCCGTACTAAACCCGCTGGGAATGTTGGAAGAGCGGAGCGCTACCAGCACAATCGGGCGGGTTATCGGAAATATAGACGTAGACTACAAAGTGCACTTTCTCCCCGAGCTGCGGGCGCACGTTACGTTGGGCTACGACTACGCCGAAGGAAAAGGAGAAGTATACGTGCCTGCGGAAGTTGCCTACTCCTACTCGTCCGGCGGGCGCGACTATCAATACGGCCCGCAGAAAAAGGAAAACCGCCTATTTACAGGCTACCTGAGTTACACCAAATCACTCCCGAACATAAAAAGTACGCTGGATGCAACAGCCGGATACGATTATCAATTCTGGAAATCGACCACTGCCGCCTACGAAGAGCTGAACATCGCCGGCGAAAAACAATCTGCCTCCGCACCCTCCGACCAGCGGCACTTGCTCCTCTCGTATTACGCACGGCTGAACTACTCCTACGATTCCCGCTACCTGCTTACCGCAACCGTGCGCCGCGACGGGACTTCCCGCTTTAGCGAGGACAATCGCTGGGGAACGTTCCCTTCCGTAGCGTTAGCTTGGCGCCTGACGGAGGAAAGCTTTTTAAAGAATAACAAAGCGCTGAGCGACCTGAAATTACGGCTCAGCTACGGCATGACAGGACAGCAAGACGGAATTGGCAACTATGGATACTTACCCATATACACCTACGGACAAGACGGCGCCCAATACCTCTTCGGAAATCAGTACTACTACACCTACCGGCCGGAATCGTACAACTCGGAGCTGAAATGGGAAAGTACAACCGCCTATAACGCGGGTATTGACTTCGGATTCAAGAACGGACGAATCAGCGGAACGCTGGATTACTACACCCGAAAAACAAAAGACTTGCTGGCAGTTGTTCCTACCGCTGCCGGAACAAACTTCAACAAAACTATCATTAGCAACGTAGGAAATGTGAACAGCAACGGATGGGAGCTTACGCTAAACACCATCGTGGTAGATACCAAGGATATTACATGGAGCGTCGCGTTCAACGCAACCTGGCAAAAAGTGAAAATTGACAACCTTTCGCTGGTGAAAGGCAGCGAAATAGTTAGCACGCCAGCAGGCCCAACCGTAGACAACACGTACATCCAAGTACTTACGGAAGGATACGCCCCCTACATGTTTTACGTATACAAGCAGCTCTACGATGCCGCAACAGGCAAGCCGATAGAAGGAGCGTATGCCAACTTAGACGACAACCCTGAAATCAACTCTGCCGACCTCTACCGCTACCACTCGCCCGCCCCTGATGCAATGCTGGGGTTAAGCACGCAGCTTCAGTACAAAAATTGGAGCTTAAACATGGGATTCCGCGCCCACGTGGGGGGCTATGTTTACAACGGAATGGCAATGAATACCGGAACATTCGGCACGGTATCATACAACGATTTTCAGCTCAACAACCTGAATAAAAGTTACCTGAAAACAGGATTTCAATCGCGCCAATACCTCTCCGATTACTACGTAGAGAATGCCTCTTTCCTGAAAATGGACAACCTCTCCCTCGGATACAATTTTGGCGAAATTGCCAAAAATGTCCGCTTAAACGTTGCCGCTTTGGTGCAGAACGTATTTACCTATACAAAATACTCAGGCGTTGACCCGGAAATCCCCAACGGATTTGACAATACTTTTTACCCTCGTCCCAGAATATTTTCGCTCACCTTAGGTCTCGAATTTTAACAACAACATAAAAATGAAAAAGATAACAACATACATGGGAGTAATGGCATTAACAATGGTTTGCGGCGTTTCGTGCGTGGACGACCTCAACCAAATGCCCCACATTGAAGCCACTTCAATATCGGTATACGAACAAGCCGCCAACTACAAATCGGTACTGGCAAAGCTCTACGCTTCATTCGTGATATCCGGACAGGAAAAGGGCGGAGGCAACGCAGACATTGCAAGCGATAACGGAGAAAACAGCGACTACCTGCGCATCTACTTCAACCTTCAAGAAGTACCGACAGAAGAAATAGCCTACACATGGCTCGATGGGAATAATATGACAAATATTGCCTACATGAAATGGGAAGCCACCGACATTTGGGTCTCCGACATGTACTACCACATTTACTACACCATTGCGCTATGCAACGAATTTTTGCGAAATGCAACCGATGGGCAAATCGCCAAGTTTACGGAAAACGAGCAAGCCGATATTCGCAACTTCCGCTCGGAAGCGCGCTTTCTGCGAGCGCTGGCTTACTACCACGCCTTGGACTTGTACGGCAATATTCCGTTTGTTGACGAAAATGACCCAGTAGGCGCATTTATCCCGCCGCGCTACACGCGCGCTCAAATATTTGAATTTATTGAGGGCGAGCTGAACGAGATTGCTCCGGCGATGCTTTCGGCCTCCGAAGCCGAATACGGACGGGCAACAAAAGGCGCGGCATGGACGCTCTTGGCAAAGCTTTACCTCAACGCAGAAGTATACGTCCAGAGAGCGTACTATACGGAATGTATCGCCGCCTGCAAGCACGCTTTGGACGAAGGCTATTCGCTGGAGCCGGAATACGCCAAGCTTTTTAACGCCGACAACCACTTGCGCACCAACGAAATCATTTTTCCTTTTGCCGTGGACGCCCAGCACACCACGTCCTGGGGAGCAAGCACCTACATCGTGTGCGGCGCTATCGTTACAACCGACGTACAGAACGCGGCAGATTACGGCGTAGATGAGGCTTGGGGAATGTTTCGCGTGAGGCCGGAGCTTCCGCTCAAATTCGGAGACGTTGCCGCCTCGCAGGACTCGCGCGCTATGTTTCATACACAAGGACAAACCTTGGATGTGGATGTCATGAACAAAGAGCAAGCACAAGGATATCTCGTAACAAAGTGGACGAACTTAACCGACGACGGACAAAAAGCTTCCAATACGGCCGCCGACGGGGTAAACACCGATTTTCCCATGTTTCGCTTAGCCGATGTATACCTGATGCTGGCCGAGGCAGCTGTTCGCGGCGGCGCGGGGGCGTCTCTCTCCGAGGCGCGCGCCTACATCAACCTGTTGCGCGAAAGAGCATACGGGAACGAATCGGGCAGCTTGTCGTCAGACGATGAGTTGACGTTGGATTTTATTCTCGACGAAAGAGCGCGGGAGCTTTACTGGGAGTGTACCCGCAGAACTGACCTCATACGCTTTGGCCGCTTTACGGGAAGCAGCTACACATGGCAATGGAAAGGCGGGGTAAAAGATGGAGCCGGTACCGATGCAAAATACAACATCTACCCGATTCCTTACGCCGAGCTTTCTGCCAACCCCAACCTCACAAATGAGCATTATTAATTCACAATTTACAACTCTCTTACGTATGAAAACTAAAGCAATAAACAAATGTTTGGGCGCGCTGCTGCTGCTTATATCCATAGGCGCGTGCGAAAAAGACGGTGAACAAATCTACCTCTCCGGTCTTGAGGAAAATGAAATAAGCGCCACCGAAAGTAGCGTAATACTTTCGCAGGATAACGCGCAGCAAATCGTGCTGTCGCTGGAATGGAGCAAAGGCGCTCTTGCGCTAAGCAGCTCCGACAAACCCGCTCCTGATGTGCTGGCTACCTACCTGCAAATTTCCGGCCATGACGACTTCTCCGGCTGCGTAGAAACGCTGGAAGCAACGCTCTCAAAAGCGTACACCGGAGCAGAGCTAAACACAATTGCAAAAAACCTCGGCGTTGTGCCGGGCGCTCCTACCCCGCTCCACTTCCGTATCCGTTCGAGCATGGGCAATAATTTGGAGTCGGTCTTCAGCAATGCGGTAACCGTAAATGTAACTTCTTACTCGATAGATATGTCGGTTGGATTTATCCTCAATGCAGATAGGGAGCCGACAGCGCTGACGCTCGCCTCCTCGCAGTCCGACGGTATTTACGCCGGATTCGTGGGAGCCGCCGGGTGGCAAAACTTTTTCCTCTTGGAAGGCGATGGTACCATTTGGGGAAATACGCCCGAAGACGGCAAAGAGTTTCAAATTTCTTCCGAAGAGGATGTATGGAATTTTTGGTTCCCGGGTGTAACAGGTTGCTACTACGTGAATGTCAATACCAGCGCCAAGGAGTGGTCGGCGCTCCTAATCCCCACATTAACGGTAAGCGGAGACGTTGAAGCCACAATGACCTTCGACCGCTCCAAAGTGCAGTGGACAGCCGCTTTTGAAGCGTCATCGGCTTCTACCTTGAAGGTGAAATTAAGTGCAAGCGGCAAGCAGTACAACGCCACAACAAAAACCGACGACAATCTGGCTGCCGATGCTCCGGTTGCCTTTACTCAAAGCGGCGACGGGCTTCTCCTTGCACCTCAAGCCGGAGATATTACCGTTACCGTACCCGAAGCTGGAGAGTACACGCTGGTTGTTGACCTCAGCAACCCAAGCGCATGGACTTGCCAAGCCGTAAGCGGCGCTGTTGCTCCAAAAGAAATAAATCCATACCTTTACCTGCCCGGAGTGGACGATGGTATCCGCGGAGAGTGGACGTTCGACAGCTACCTGACGCTATACAATGAAGATGATTCATCCTACGCCGGCGTAGTCAACGTAAGCTCTCAATGGGGGTATAGCATTAACGTAGAAAAGGATAATTGGGACGATAAGTATACGCTCAACGAAGGCGACGCGTACAGCGGAACGTTGGTTTTCAAGGGCGAAAATAATTTACCAGCGCCGAGCGCCGGACTTTACCTGATAGAAATTTCGCTCAAAGACCTTACATACAAGCTCACACCGGTGGAAAACCAAATTTATGCTGTAGGCTTGCACGACCAATGGACATTCGACGTCGCCTTAACGTCAGCTGCTGCTACACCCGGCGTTTTTTCCGGCGATATTACAATTAACAGCGCTTCCCCTTGGGGTTTTCAGATTCACATAGATGATTCATGGAATCACTATTATGGCGGAGCAGAAGGAAAATTGTACTACAATGGCCAGAATATAACCGATGACGCTTCGCTTGAACCCGGTACGTACAGGATGACGGTTGATTTGATTAACGGAACATACACCATCGAATGAAAACAGCGATAATAAAAATGAAAAATAGAATGCAGCTTCATCTGTGCTCGCTGCATTCTATTTCTTACCTCCTACTCCTGCCGGTGCTTATCGCCTGTCAGGACGGAAACAGCCCTCAGCCGCTTTCGCCGCCGCTCTACGACATGACCGGTTTCGCCAAAGGCGCAGACGTCAGCTGGATTACCGAAATGGAAAAAGCCGGACGTAAATTTTACGACGCTACCGGAAGCGAAGTAGAGTGCATGGCTTTGCTACGCAGCTTGGGAATGAACGCCATACGCTTGCGTGTTTGGGTAAATCCCGCAGAAGGCTGGTGCAGCAAAGAGGAAATGCTGGTAAAAGCTATCCGCGCTCACCGCCTGGGGATGCGCCTTATGGTCGATTTTCACTACAGCGACTGGTGGGCAGACCCCGGTCAGCAAGCTACACCCAAAGCATGGAAGGAGATGACCGTGGAGGAGATGAAGCAGGCCGTGAAAATTCACACCACAGCCACGCTTGAATTGCTGAAAGCGAAAGGAATAACTCCCGAATGGGTACAGGTAGGCAACGAAACCGGAAACGGGATGCTCTGGCCTACCGGTCAGGCAGATGCCAGCATGCCTGCCTACGCCGCCCTGAACAACGCCGGATACGACGCCGTCAAATCGGTATTTCCCAACACTGGCGTAATCGTCCATCTGCAAGGCGGAGACAACAATAACCTGTACCGCTGGCTATTTGACGGATTGAAAAAGAATGGCGGAAAATGGGATATAATCGGCATGTCGCTCTACCCAAGCGTCGATAGCTGGCAAGAAATGAATAAACGATGCGCGGCTAACATAAATGACATGGTTAACCGTTACGGCACGAAAGTAATGATTTGCGAAGTGGGAATGTCGTGGAATCAAGCGGAGGCGGCTAACGCTTTTTTGACGGATATTATTTCGCAAGCAAAAAGCATAGCCAACGATAACTGTTTGGGTGTATTCTACTGGGAGCCGCAATCGTATGGGGGCTGGAAAGAGTACGCATTAGGCGCGTTCGACGGCGATGGAAAACCTACAATTGCTTTGAATGCCTTTAAAACAAATTAAAAAGCTATGCTTATCTTTACGTATGAAAAAAAGAATACTTATCCTACCCATATCAATAGGCATAATATGCCTTAGCCTGCAAGCGCAAGCTGTTCGCAAAGAATTTTTGTTGAGAAAAAGCTGGAGCTTTAGCAAGGGAGACTTTCCCAATGCCGCCGCCGAAAAGTTCGACGACGCTATGTGGAAAAAGGTTACAATTCCGCACGACTGGGCGATATACGGCCCGTTTGACCGCAGCTACGATTTGCAGGAAGTAGCAATTACCCAAAATGGAGAAATCGGCGCCTCCGCAAAAACAGGCCGCACCGGTGGACTTCCCTACATGGGCATTGGCTGGTACCGGACTGTATTTGACGTTGACGATTTTGAAAAAAAACAAAAGAACGTCTCTTTGCTGTTCGACGGAGCCATGAGCGAAGCGCGCGTATACGTAAACGGCAGGGAAGCCTGCTACTGGCCATACGGCTACAGCTCATTTCACTGCGACGTGACGGACTTGCTGCACGACGACGGTAAAAGCAACACGCTGGCGGTACGCTTGGAAAACAGACCTCAATCTTCCCGCTGGTATCCCGGAGCCGGATTATACCGCAACGTCCATGTGATTGTCACCGAAAAAGCGCATGTCCCGATTTGGGGAGCTTACATCACAACGCCATACGTATCGGATGAATACGCTTCGGTAAAGCTGAAAACCGAGCTGGTAAATGTATCCGGAAAAGAAGTGAAAATCGTAGCTGAAATTTGGGACAAGGATGGGCACGTCGTCGCCCGCAAAGAAAGCCGGCAAAAAATTCACTCCGACCGGCCGCTTGAACAGAATTTTATCGTGAGCAATCCCCAGCTCTGGTCTCCCGAAAATCCATACCTATACTGCGCCGTCTCAAAAATATACAAGGACGAGCAGCTAACGGACAGCTGCGCAATCCGCTTTGGAATCAGGGATATCAAGCTCATTGCCGACAAAGGCTTTTTCCTGAACGGAAAGAAGCGTAAATTTAGGGGAGTATGCAACCACCACGACTTGGGGCCTCTGGGCGCTGCGGTGAGCGAAGCCGCCTTGCGCCGGCAGCTGACCTTGCTGAAAGATATGGGGTGCGACGCAGTCCGTACCACTCACAATATGCCGGCGCCGGAGCTGGTGCGCCTTTGCGACGAAATGGGCTTTATGATGCTGATAGAGCCTTTCGACGAATGGGACGTTGCCAAATGCAAAAACGGCTACCACCGCTTCTTCAATGAGTGGGCGGAAAAAGACATGGTAAGCATGCTTCGCCAATACCGCAACAGCGCCTCGGTGGTTATGTGGAGCATTGGGAATGAAGTCCCCACGCAATGCAGGGAGGACGGGTACAAAGTGGCTTCGTTTCTTCAAAACATCTGCCACCGGGAAGACCCTACCCGTCCGGTAACTTGCGGCATAGATCAGGTCGATTGCGCGCTGAATAACGGTTTTGCCGCCCTGCTGGATGTTCCCGGGTTTAACTACCGGATTCACCGTTACGGGGAGGCTTACGAGAAGCTACCGCAAAATCTGCTGTTAGGCTCAGAAACGGCCTCAACGGTTAGCTCGCGTGGCGTATATAAATTTCCCGCAGAGAAAAAAGCCAACGCCGTTTACGACGACCATCAATCTACCTCGTATGACATGGAGCGCTGCAGCTGGTCGAATCTTCCGGACGAAGATTTCGCCCAAGCCGACGACCATGAGTGGACGCTGGGGCAATTCGTCTGGACAGGATTTGACTACCTTGGCGAACCTACTCCATACGATACCGACGGATGGCCAAGCCATAGCTCCATGTTCGGCATCATTGATTTGGCCGGTATTCCCAAGGACAGGTATTATCTGTATCGCAGCGTTTGGAACAAAGACGAAAATACCCTGCACCTGCTACCCCACTGGAGCTGGGAGGGGCGTGAAGGTCAAAAAACGCCGGTATTTGCTTATACCAACCACCCGTCGGCCGAGTTGTTTATCAACGGCAAAAGTCAGGGTAAGCAAAGCAAAAACAGCGCAACGCTCCAAAATCGTTACCGTCTGATGTGGACGGACGTCGTCTACGAGCCGGGGGAAGTAAAGGTAGTCGCCTACGACGCGCAAGGAAAAGCTGCCGGAGAAAAAATAATCCGCACCGCCGGAAAACCGCACCACATACAGCTATCTGCCGACCGGACACAGCTTATGCCCGATGGCAATGACTTGGCGTATATTCGGGTAAGCGTAGTGGACAAAGACGGGAATCTTTGCCCCAACGACAATCGGTTGATTACATTCACCGTTGCCGGCGAGGGGCGCTTCAAAGCGTCAGCCAACGGTAACCCCGCCTGCTTAGATTTATTTCACCTGCCACAAATGCACGCTTTCAGCGGGGAGCTAACCGCAATTGTACAATCCGGAGAAAAAGCCGGTAAAATACTCGTTGAAGCAAAAGCAAAAGGTTTGGGAAAAGGCCAAATCCAAATTTTAGCCAAGCAGATAGAAGAAAATTAGGAATTAAGAATTAAGAATTGGGAATACGGCGCATTCCTAATTCTTAATTCTTAATTCCTAATTCTTAACATATTGCCCCGGTGGCTTTCCAAACTCTGCCTGAAAGCATTTTGAAAAATAGGAGTGGCTCGAAAATCCAACCATGTACATAACTTCCGAAACTGTGAATTTTTTTTGCGATAAAAGGATAGCTGCTTTTTTCATTCGGATAGAGCGAATATATTCAACGGGCGACATGCCGGTAAGCTGCTTTATTTTCCGGTAAATTTGCTTGGAGCCAGCGCCGGACAGGTGGCTGAGGGAATTTACGCTCAGGTCGGAGTCGTCCATCCGGTCTTCGATAATGTTTGTTATTTCAGACAAGAATTTCTCGTCTGGGGCAATCACTTCTGCCGCTTTCGGCAAGCCTATGGCTTCTATCCGCAGCTTGCGCTGCAGCAGGCGCTCTTGCTGTAGCAGCTGCTCAATTCGGGATAAGAGCATTTCTGGGTCAAATGGCTTGGAAATAAATGCACTTACATTCAAATGAATGCTTGCCAACTCCGTACTTCTATCATCTTTGGCAGTTAGCAGGATGATGGGAGTAGTGGAGGCGGGTAGCTGCTTCCGTATGCGCCGTGTCATCTCCAGCCCGTCCATTACCGGCATCATAATATCGGCGATAATCAGGTCGGGATTCTGCTGTAGGCATTTTTCCAGCCCTTGCTTGCCGTTGTGCGCCGCTTCGCAGCGATACTTAGGCGTTAGCGCCTTGCGAATGAAATCCGCTATTTCGGGGTTATCATCCACAACCAAAATCAGGGGAGACCCCTTGTCCGTTGAAGCAACCGGCAGGCAGTCGATTACTTCCGTTTCCGTCATCAGCGGTAACGTTACGGTAATAGCAGTTCCCTTATTTTCTTCCGACCGTATGCTTACCGTGCCTTGGTGCTGCTCGGTGTAGGTTTTAACCAAGTACAAGCCAATACCGGCGCCTTCTCTACCTTTTGCCGTTTTGGAGGATTGGTAAAAACGTTTGAAAACGTACGCTACCTCGTTACTCGGAATCCCAATTCCCGTGTCTTCAACCACTATTTCCAGCTGCTTTTTATCGTCACGGCAAGCCAAAAGAAGGCTGATTACGCCCTTGTCCGAATATTTACAGGCATTTATGAGCAGGTTGTTCAAAACTGCCTCTATTTTCAAAGCATCAACAAGAAGGTATATCTTTTCTTTGCTTGTAGCAAACTCAAAAGTCAAGCCCTTTTCTTTGTACCCCTCTTCATATATGGAAAACAAGCTCCGGGCAAATTCCACTATTTCTACTTTTGATAAAATTAGCCCCGGGTCTCCATGGTCCGAACGGTTGAAGTCAATTACCTGCCTAATAAGAGAATTTATTTTTAGCGCATTTTGCTGTACCGCCTCCAGCTGCTTTTTCTTTGCCGGATCTTTAATTTCCTGTAGCAGTTTACTTACAGGAGCAATAATCAGGCTCAGGGGCGTTTTAAATTCATGGGAAACATTCGTGAAAAAATCTATCTTCAGGTTGGTCAGCTCCACCGTTTTTTCTTTCTCTATGCGCTCAATGTGCAGCTTGTTGCGTACCCTGAAGAAGTTGAATATCCACAGCAAAAAACCGGCTATCAGGAGAATATAAATACATTTAGCAAGCAGGGTATAGTACCACGGGGGCATAATGTCGACCAAAAAGGCATAAGGCGACGGAGATGGCTTGCCCGACAAATCTAATTGGGTAACCGCCAGCTGGTACTTTCCATACTTCAAGCTCTGATACGAAATATGGTTGGTCTGAGGCTGCAATATGCTCCACGTATCGTCTACGCCCTCCAGCCGGTAAACGAATTTAGTGTCCTGATTGGAGGCATATTGTAAATCCGAAAATTCAAAGCTCAAATTATTTTGGTCGTAATTCAGCCTTATACCATCTTTATATCGCACATTAAATCCTTCAGGATGGTGCAGCTTGCCGTTTACGTAGAGGGCCGTGAGCGTGATGGGGTGATTCGCCCCCGCTTCCTTCCGCAGAGAGGGCGAAAACAAGGCCAGCTCATCGCTTGCGCCTAAGTAGATTACATCGGACGTTTTATCGTAAAATCCGGCCGTAAACGATTTATTCTGCATGTTCAAGCTTTGAATTTCCTCGGTTTGCTTATTTACTATCCAAACGCCGTCTACTGTGGAGACCCAGATACATTCACCGGCTTCCGTCATCGTTAGGATTTCGCTGTCGACAAATGTGTTGAATTTGATAAATTTCGACTGATGATTATCGGGGTTTATGCGCGCCAGGCCATCCCTAAAGCCTACCCAGATGAATCCATTATCGTCCCGCATCATGTAGTGGGGCATGTTGCCCTCCGTTCGTCCGTCAATGGAGATTTTGGCTATTTTATTTTCCGCTGGGAATATTTTATTAATCCCGCTCTTATAAAATAGCGCCCATACATTTCCGCTTTTATCGGGCAATATCTGATTGACAAAATATCCCGACAGCCCGTCTTGAACGGTATAGCTTTGTTCGGCAACATAAGCTCCCCGCGACTGCATCAGCCGATGCTTATCAACAACGAATATTCCGCCGAGGCAAGTAGCAATCCACAGCCGTTGCCGGTCGTCCTCAAAAAGGTAGTATGCCCAGTTGGAGTTGTGCGTATGGGCGCTGTCGACAATTGTATAGTGAACAAATTGTTGCCTGTCGTAATTATATCGGCTAATGCTGCCGTCGGAGGCAATCCACAGCTGCCTGTCTTTGTCCTCGTATATTTGCCGTATACGGTTATGCGAAATAGGGTATTGCGCATCCCCCATACGGTACCAGATTGAAGCATGCGGTGAGCTCAAGGAGGGCGAAAAAATCAAACCGTTGGTGCCCCCCAGCCAAAAGTTGCCCCGTGAATCCCGAAACAGAGCGTGAAAGCGGTTGCCATCCCCAACCCCTGTTATCTGGGAAATTTGAATAAGCTGAAATGCTTGGTTACCTCGTGCAAGGGAAATATTGTAGTCGGTTCCCAGCCAGATATTGTTCTCCCTGTCGGAGAAAATATTCCATATAATGTTGTTGGATAAAGATTTGTTGCTTCTTGAATCGTGCACAATGTGCTGCACGCTATTGTCGGTTTCGTTATAGACATACAAGCCATTGTCTGTTCCAACCAGCAGCGGGGCAGTACCTTGCGCGTCAATCCGCCGGTCAATTGCTAAGGATTTGACCGAGTTGTTGCGAAAATGGCGGAATGGCTCAATTCGCTCCTGATGCGGGGTATACCTGTAGAGCATACCCTCTGTTCCAATCCAAATGCACTCCCGAAGCGTATCCGCCAACAAAACATTGACAAATTGGTTGCTTCTTTTTGCATTGGATGGGAGGGCTATTTTCTCAAATGTACCGCTAACGGGCAGGTATTTACAAAGACCGTTGTAGGTACCGATGTAAAGCGTATGGTCGGCTTGAGCGATGGAGTAAACCGTTTCGTGAGGAAGACCGGAAGCTTTTGTGGCCGGTATATTCTCCAACCTTTTGCTCCGCAGGTCGTAGCGGAACAAGCCATTCAAAGAGCCAATCCAAAGCAGGCTGTCGCAGAGCGCCATTGCCCGCACGTCGGTTGGAAATTCTGCCCTTGCGCTTTCGTATTTATCGGTCTTATAGTTATAAAAGAATACGCCGTTGTCCGTTCCGAGGCACAGGTACGTATCGCTTAAAACCAGCAGGCAGTAGACTTGCGTATTCGTTTTGTCCGAGATATGCGCTTGCGCCGAGAAACCATCATAGCTGTACAGTCCCCTGTTCGACCCCATCCATATCAACCCTTGATGATCTTGCGCAAAGCAATTAACGGTAGTCGCTTCGGCGCTCAGGATAATGTTTTCAAAGGATTGGTAAGCATTTTTCTGCCCCAGCAAGCAAGCTGGGAATAAAAGGAAAAGAAGAGTTCGGAGTATTCGTTTGCTATATTTTTCCATCGAATAATTAGAAATTCCTGTATATCAACTTGTACGACATTTCTTACCTGATAAAAAACACCCAATTAGAAATTAAAAGCGGCGCTAAAAGAAATTCAATGGCAAAGTTAGACGATAAAATAGAATCACCACAAAATTTAACAATAAATTTTGCCTTTCTGCAATTGCTTATTTCATCCTCTCTTCCAATTCGGCTAAGGTTTTTTTATATCAGCTTTTGCCTGCTCACGCAGCGCTTCGTTCCTTTCGGGGTATTTGCCGCGTGTGCGCTGAAAGCTGAAGCCCAATTCGTGCAGAAGCACATATGCAGCAGCCTGCTTGTACACAATCTGATAGTTGGATTCCAGATGTTTACGCAGCAGTGGGCCTGACCATGTCGCCGTATTGTAGCCGAATTTTTCAGGGCTTTGGGACAAATCGGATTTTACCGACTCTTTTTGCTCGGCAGTCATAAACGAGTGTCTGCCCCTGCCCGGCTT
>JAIRXY010000068.1 GCA_031268055.1 Prevotellaceae bacterium
AACCAATCGCAACAGTACTTATAAAGAATTGCCTTTGCTACAAGGGTGGAACAAAGTCACTTTACGGATAGGAACAGAAGACATAAACAGGTTCAATGCCCATTTCAAGTGTGAAAACAGTAATGCCTTTCTGGGTCAATTGAAATTTTCATTCATTAATACGGGAGTCAAATAGATTAGGGGTATAATGCAAAAAAGCTGTATAACAGCCATCAATCAAATATTTCGACAACAATACCATCATCATTTATCACTTTACTGCATCCTCTGCTCCGGACACAACCGGCTCTTAATTTTGGTGAAGAATGCGCCGTTGCGCACAAAAACGTGGCAGAAAACAGCGTTAGAGGTCGAATGAAGCGGATTTTTGTTTTATATTTGTCGGCAAATTGAAAAATAGTTGCCCTAAATGGATTCAACACGCAACCCTTTACGGTGGGTGCCTACCGTCTACTTCGCTATGGGCTTGCCCTTTGTGGCGCTAAACATGGTGTCGGTGCTGATGTTTAAGCGCATGGAGATTTCCGATACGCAAATAGCCTTTTGGACGTCGCTCATCATGCTTCCGTGGACGCTGAAGCCGCTGTGGAGCCCGTTCTTGGGGATGTTCAAGACCCAAAAGTTTTTTGTTGTCCTCACCCAAATCATAACCGCCGTTGCCTTTGGGCTGGTGGCTTTTTCGCTCAGCATGCCGCACTTTTTCAGCATAGCGGTGGCCTTGCTCTTCATCATTGCCTTTAGCGGAGCAACGCACGATGTTGCCACCGACGGCGTTTACATGACCGAGCTGAGCAAGTCCGACCAAGCCCGATACATTGGCTGGCAGGGCGCATTCTACAACATGGCCAAGGTCTTTGCCACCGGCGGCTTGGTTTACTTGGCCGGCTACCTGATAGGTCGAATCGGGAACGTCCACGCATGGATGGTTGTGATGTGCACCTGCGGGGTAATCATGCTGCTGCTGGGCGCTTACCACGCGCAGGCGCTGCCCTCGGGCGGAAAGGCTACGGGCAAGGTCAACACCTTTGGCGACTGCCTGCAAAGCCTCTGGACGGTGCTCCGCGATTTTTTTACAAAGAAAAATATTGTATGGTACATCTGCTTCATTATCCTGTACCGCTTTGCCGAGGGATTTGTGATGAAAATCGTTCCGCTGTTCCTCAAAGCGCCGGTTGAGCAGCAGGGGCTGGGGCTGTCGGAGGAGCAGATAGGGCTGTACTACGGAACGTTTGGCGCGGTGGCTTTTATTGTCGGCTCGGTGCTGGCGGGCTACTACATTTCGGCAAAAGGCCTGAAAAAAGTGTTATTTTCGCTCTGCTGCGCGTTCAACGTGCCCTTTGTGGTGTACCTCCTGCTGGCGCTCTACCAGCCCTCGAGCGGGTGGCTGATAGCCGGCGCTATTATCTTTGAATACTTTGGCTATGGATTTGGGTTTGTTGGGCTAACGCTGTTCATGATGCAGCAGGTTGCCCCCGGCAAGCATCAAATGGCGCACTACGCTTTTGCCTCGGGGATTATGAACCTGGGGGTAATGCTGCCGGGCATGCTCAGCGGGTTAATGAGCGACTGGCTGGGGTATAAATACTTCTTTGTTTTTGTGCTGATTGCTACCATCCCAGCGTTTCTGGCCACCTACTTTGTACCGTTTGCAAGTGAGCGCCGGAAGCAGGAGGAAAATTCTAAATTTTGAATTTTGGATTTTCACATTCTTAATTCTTAATTTTTAATTCTTAATTTATTAAATCATGATTATTCCTTGGGAAGATAGACCCGTAAGTGAGAAAGGGGTTATTTGGCGCTACTCGGCCAACCCCATTATTCCGCGAGATTTGCTGTCAACATCCAACAGCATTTTCAACAGCGCGGTGGTACCTTTTGGCGATGGCTTTGCCGGCGTATTTCGCTGCGACGACACCAACCGTCGCATGCGCCTGCACGCGGGCTTTAGCCGCGACGGTATACGCTGGCGCATTGAGGAGGACGACATTCGCCTCACCGGCGCCGACCCCGAGGTAAGCGCGTGGGTGTATGGCTACGACCCCCGCGTGGTGTGGATAGACGATCGCTACTACGTCACGTGGTGCAACGGCTACCACGGCCCTACCATAGGCTGCGCGTGGACAACCGATTTTAAGGTGTTTCACCAGCTGGAGAATGCATTCCTGCCCTTCAACCGCAACGGGGTGCTCTTTCCCCGCAAAATCAACGGACGCTTTGCCATGCTTTCGCGGCCAAGCGACAACGGCCACACGCCTTTTGGCGATATCTTTTACAGCGAGTCGCCCGATATGGAGCTTTGGGGACGCCACCGGCATGTGATGTCACCCGCAAAGTTTGAGCAGAGCGCATGGCAGTGCACCAAAATTGGCGCGGGGCCTGCTCCTATTGAAACCAACGAGGGGTGGCTTTTGATTTTTCACGGGGTGCTGGCTTCGTGCAACGGGTTTGTGTACAGCTTCGGCTCGGCGCTGTTAGACCTCAACGAGCCTTGGAAAACGCTTGCCCGCAGCGGCCCCTACCTCCTCTCGCCTCAGCGGGATTACGAGTGCGTGGGCGATGTTCCCAACGTTACTTTCCCCTGCGCCACGCTGCACGACCCCGATACCGGACGACTTGCCATCTACTACGGCTGCGCCGATACGGTAACCTCGCTGGCCTTTGGCTACGTCAACGAGATAGTGGAGTTCACAAAAAAAACAACCATTTAATTTTGAACGTGGTTGGGTAGGGCTTCACGCGGAGAAGTTGTAAGGTTGAGAGCGGACAAAGTAAAATTTTTTCGCCGGATTTTTTGCGCTGCGGCATTGACGTAGAGCGTCTTCTTCCATCAGGCAGCGTGGAGGATGCGCTCTACGTCTTTAACGGACAAATCCGTTAGCTCCGCAATCTCAACAGTAATGGAAGCTATTTGTGCCGCTATCAACAAAAAAAGGACGGCGAGGGCATAGAGAAAGAGCTAAAGGTGTACACCTCATAGAAGATATACGCCGTGAAGAAAAAAAGTATGCAGGGGTAGAAAATAGAAAATAAGCCTACGCCATAGCCGCTTTTCGTTTTTTTGCAGGGCTTACCGGCGACAAAAAGGGCACGCTTGCGGCGTGCTCCCTGCTGAGGGAAGCCTGCGCATAAGTTTCGCCGCACAGCGTAAGCTCGGCGTTTTCAATGCCTACAAAAGCGTCATCTGAGATAAAGCAGATGCTTTGCGCTGGGAAAAGCTTGATAAATTGATCTGTCATCTCGTTTTCCCACGAAATATACCCTTCATTCGAGCAGTAAACCTCCCTTGGTATCACCTCAACGCAGTGAATGAGCGCTTTTTCATCAAACTCGTAGCGCACGCAAACATTTGGAAACTTTGTCACCAAAGCCTCCAGTTCCTTTGAAATATACTGTTTTTCATTCATGGCCTATTGGTATTTTTTGAGAATTGGAGGCAGCTGTAGGCCACCACGCGTCGTTTAGAACGCCACTACCATTTCGATAGTGACCTTATCATGCAGCAGCTCGTCGGTGTGAAAGTTGTCGGGCTTGCGCGAAGCGATATACTTCTCGAAGTTCAACCTAATTTCACCCCTGAAAGGCTTTTGCAAAACGCCCACATTCAGGCCTACAGACAGCCTTTGGGCGTCAAACGCTCCGGCGGCGCTGTCGTACCTGCCGTTGCTGACAATATCGTACCGCAAGGTCGGGGCAAGGTATTGGGCAAGCGTATTCGGTTTGAGGTCGAATCTGTAAAGACCTTGCAGGTAAGCTGCGGTAAGCGTATGCTCTCCATTGTGCTCATACGTTCGCTGCGCCACCTCTCCGTCGACGGTAAACGCAGGCGCTATGTAGCGCAGCTCGCCGCCCCACATGGTAATGCGTTGCGCGTATGGCGTTTGCCCGCTATAACCGCTGACGGCAGCCTGCAACCCGCGCTCACCGCCATATTGGGCTTTCACCGAAACGTTAAAGCTCTCTTGCCAAACAGGGTTGTTGAGGCCGCTGCCGTTGAACAGCCCTGCCTTGAGCACAAGAGGAATCCAGCGCTGGAGGTTTACGGTAAGCAACCCGCCAATGTCGCGCGACCCGAGCGAGCGAACGTTGCCGGCTGTATCTACATAAGTAATGGCATACTTGGCGACAAACGTGCGGTTGGCAAAAATATTCTGCATGGGGCTACGGGCAACATCGGCGCTGAAAGCGTAGTGCTGCTGCCCAAGTGAAATTGACGCCACCGGCAGCTGGTAGGTTGCGTATGCATCCAGCACCGACAGCTTCCCTTCGTTGCTAAACTCCACCTGCGTGCGGTACTTCATGTTCTCGGAAATATTTCCTTGCGCGCCAAAGCGCGAGTTGCGCACATCAAACCGTGCATGGCCGCTGTAAAGGCTTTCCTCTATCTTTACCTTCACAAGGCCATCAATTTTCGGTACGTAGCGCTCCTCTTTCTTAGCAGAATCGGGCTGCGCAAGCAGCGGCGCGGCTAACGCCAATAGCATAGCCGTAAGCGCCGATTTAAATGGCATTGACATAAAAAAATTCAATCAACTAAAAAAAATACATTGCCCACAAATATACTACATTTTTTATAGCCAAAATTAGGCTACGCTAACTCCGGTTGTACCCTTAGCAAGCAGGAGGCGTATTTGCAGCTGCAAATATACAACTTTTCAGAGACAATGGGTTGCCCTGCATTTTCGCTGCACACGCTTGTAAATACAAAAAATTTCGCGTATGTTTGTGCTTTGTTTACGCTGAAACGTTCAAATTTTAAATCTCCAAAAAGTTAAAAAATGGAAATATCTCGACGCAGCTTTATCAAGACAAGCGCTGTCACCTTAGCAGGGTTGGCAGCAAGCAACAACCTGTTTGCCCACGATGCAGAGGGCAAAGCAAGCAGCAAAGCGGGCAAGGCCGCTGCCGCCGGTGCGCACGGCAAATTTAAATCCAAGGCGGTTGACGCAGCCATTGCCGAAGTAAAAGCAAAAATAAAAGACCCGAAGCTGGCGGCGATGTTCGAGAAGTGCTTCCCCAACACGCTCGACACCACCGTAACCTACAAGGTAGTCAACGGTAAGCCCGACACCTTTGTTATTACCGGCGACATACCCGCCCTGTGGCTACGCGACTCCTCGGCGCAGGTGTGGCCTTACCTGCCTCTGGTAAATCGGGACAACGAACTCAAGGCTATGGTCAACGGGCTAATTCGCCGGCAGGCCGCATGCGTATGCATCGACCCATACGCCAACGCCTTCAACGATGGCCCCACCGGTGGCGAATGGCAAAAAGATTTGACCGACATGAAGCTTGATTTGCACGAGCGAAAGTGGGAAATAGACTCGCTCTGCTACACCGTGCGCCTTGCCTACGGCTACTGGAAAACCACCGACGATACATCGGCCTTTGACGAGCAGTGGCAAAAAGCAGCGCGCCTCATCTACCAGACGTTTGTGGAGCAGCAGCGCAAAAATGATAAAGGCCCGTACAAATTTCAGCGGCTCACCGAGCGGCAGCTGGATACGCTCTCCAACGACGGATGGGGAAACCCCGTTAACCCTGTGGGGCTAATCGTATCCTCATTCCGCCCCTCCGACGACGCTACTACCCTTGGATTTCTTGTCCCCGCCAACCTCTTTGCCATCTTGTCGCTGCGCCAGCTCGCCGAGATTTACACAGCGGTGATAGGCGACAAAAATTTTGCTGCAAAGTGCGAGGCCCTGGCCAACGAGGTGGAGGCCGCCATCAAGAAGTATGCCGTTGTGGAGCGCGCCGGATACGGAAAAGTTTACGCCTACGAAGTCGACGGCTTTGGCAACTACCTCTGCATGGACGACGCCAACGTGCCCAGCCTGCTATCGCTGCCCTACTTAGGCTACTGCGCACCCACCGACCCCATTTACCAGAACACCCGTCGCCTGATATGGAGCAAGGACAACCCCTACTTTTTTAAGGGCACGGCAGCCGAAGGTATCGGCGGGCCGCACATCGGCTACGACTACATTTGGCCTATGAGCATCATCATGCGCGCCTTGACCAGCGTCAGCGACGACGAAATACGCTGGTGCGTCAAAACCCTGCGCGATACCGACGGCGGTACAGGCTTTATGCACGAATCCTTCCACAAGGACGACGCCGCTAAGTTTACCCGAAAGTGGTTTGCTTGGGCAAACACTCTGTTTGGCGAGCTGATACCCAAGCTGGTGAACGAAGGAAAGGTAAACCTGCTCGGCTAATTGCGCTGAAAGCTCAAGAAAAACAATCGCATCTTTTCAAGCTGCTTACAAGTGATAAATTTGTAATTTTGCAAAATTTATTAGCAAAAAAATTTATGGTTAAGTATAAGCGAATCCTGCTGAAGCTGAGCGGCGAAGCCCTGATGGGCAATGCCTCCTACGGCATTAGCCCCGATGTGCTCAACACGTACGCCGAGCAAATAAAGGAGGTGGTAGGCATGGGCGTACAGGTGGGCGTGGTGATTGGCGGCGGCAACATTTTTCGCGGATTAAGCGGCGTCGACAAAGGCTTTGACCGCGTAAAGGGCGACCAAATGGGTATGCTGGCAACCGTCATCAACAGCATTGGCTTGCAGTGCGCCCTCGAAGGGAAAGGCTGCAAGGCGCGTACATTTACCTCCGTGTTCATGGAGCCTGTAGGCGAAAGCTTCTCGAAGAACAAGGCCTTGAGCAGCATGGAGCATGGCTACGTGGCTATTATTGGCGGCGGCACAGGCAACCCGTTCTTCACCACCGATAGCGCCTCGGCATTACGCGCCATTGAGCTTGAGGCAAACCTGCTGCTCAAGGGCACCCGCGTGGACGGAGTGTACACCGCCGACCCCGAAAAGGATAAAACGGCCACCAAGTTCACCCGCATAACCTACGACGAGGCTTACTCTAAAGGATTGAAAATTATGGATTTAGCGGCATTTGCC
>JAIRXY010000127.1 GCA_031268055.1 Prevotellaceae bacterium
CCAACGGGCGAGCTGCCGGCAAAGAGCGGGCGCAGGGGGCTGGTGAGGTCAACGTAGCTCACCCCTTTGTCGAATCCAAGCCACAAATTTTGGTCTTTGTCAAAGAAGGAGCACAGCACGAGGTTGCTTTTTAGCCCGTTGCCGAGGTTGAACACCTCCCTGTCGGAGGGATTTTTCAGGTCTACCATGCATGCGCCGTGCTGCACAGAGCCCAGCAGCGCCTTTGAGCCGGACAGACCAAGAACAGCCGTATAGTCGTTGTCCAAAAAATCGTCAAAGCTCAGGTTTATCGGCGTAATTTCCTTTTCGTCAATAACGTACAATCCCATCCATGCGGTAGAAACGAGTATTTTGTTTTCATACGGGAGCAGCCTTGTAATCCGGTTGTTCTTTAGCTGAGTAGAGGGGGGCAGCAGCGTTAGCGTATCCTCTTCGGAGAGGTACCAAATGCCGCAGGCGGCGGCCACGTAGAGGCGGTTGCCGTCGAACGTTGAGCAGTAGATGGTGCGGTTGGCGTCAACGGTAGCGATTTCGCCCGTTGCCTTGCGGTAGATGTATATGTACCTGTCGCTCACGAAGTAGATTTGCCCGTTGCCGTTCAGGATATTCCACACCTGCCCGCTCCGGCTATCCACCTTGTCCAGCAGCGAGCGGTAGGTAAGCCTGCCTGCGCTGTTAGGCTCAAAGTAGCCAAACTCGGTGTTTCCGCCAACGTATATTTTGTTGTCGATAATTTGCACGGAGCGCACCACGCCGTTGGGCACGTGGTAGAGCATCCAGCTCACCCCGTCAAATTCGAGCAGCCCGTTGTTGTTGGCTGCGTATATCCAGCCGTTTTCGGCTTGGGTTATCATCCATGTTTGAAATCCAGCCCTGTCCTTGCTGCGCTCAAAGTTGACCACATTGCGCTGCCACCCCGACGTGGCAAATCCGGGCAGCGTGGCATGAAAAAGCAGCAAAACAGAAATTATTATGGATGAACATGTTGTCTGTATATAGCGAGAATTACGATTCATTGTTGTATCAAATGCCTGCTTGTAATAGCACTGATACACAAATATACTCCTTTTTTGGTGAGCATTTTCCGTTTTGACCTATTTTGTGCCAAGAGAGCCAAGTGTAAATTTTGAATTTTGAATGCAGGGCGGATAAGGTAATCCGTATTCTACCATTGGTAGCACGCGGATGAAGCGGATTGAACGGATGAAGACGGATAAATCCTCAATCTTCGCGGAGACGTGGCAGCTCTGTATCTCTTATATTCAAAATCACTACTCTCCGATAAAAAAAGGTAAATGTCTCGAAAAGGGCGAAATCCATGCGACGAACTTTTTATCGGATAATAGTGGACAAAAATAGTAATTTTTGGGAGAAATTCCATTTTCAGACCATGACAAACGCATGACCCCCCCTTAGAGGTTTCCTGTGAATAATCCCCAGATTCATCTGGGGGTAACGTAAGCGCCACGCTACAACCCAAAAACCTGCAGGGCTTTCCCTATGTGTCGGGCAACGCTTACAGCGTTTTGCTGTTGCCACACAGGAAGTGCATACAAATGTTTTCTCAATGCGCTTGCCCTATTTTTTAACTTCTAAAGAAATTTGTGTACATTTGTTTCCGTAAAAAAACATATTTCTCTATAAATCTAACATTTAAATTTTTGAATAACATGAAGAAAAACATATCTTTTATTTCGCTCATGCTGCTGCCTGCGCTGCTGCTTGGGCAAAAGCAGCTTGCGCTGCAATCTCCTTCGGGAGCGCTGAAAATGGGCATTACCGTGGACAAAACCGTCAGCTACTCCGTGCTGCACCGAGGCGACGTTGTGCTTGCCCCCTCTACCATCTCCATGACGCTTGCCGACGGCACAAAGTGGGGCGTTGACCCGCGCCTGACAAAGCAGGAAACCCGCACCGTAAGCGGTGTGATTGCTTCGCCGTTTTACAAAAAATCTGAGGTCAAGGAAAGCTACAACGAGCTGAGGCTACGCTTTAAGGGCGATTACAGCATAGTATTCAGGGCGTACGACGACGGGGTGGCGTACCGCTTTGAGGCCTCGTCCAAAAAGCCGTTTTCTGTGGCAGACGAGCAGGCAGAGTTCTGTTTCCCCGAAAACAGCAAGGCCTACATCCCCTATGTCCGCACGGGCAGTAGCAGCGGCAACGCCTCATTCGAGGCGCAATTCTTCAACTCCTTTGAAAACATATACCACGTTGCCCCGCTTTCGGAGTGGGACCCGCTGCGGCTGGCCTTCCTGCCCATAGTGGTTGAAGGCGCAAAGGGAAAGAAGGTGTGCATTGCAGAGGCCGATTTGCTCAGCTATCCGGGTATGTTTCTCTCAAATTCATCCGGCTCCAAAACGCTTAAGGGTGTTTTTGCAACCTGCCCCAAGGAAGTTCAGCAGGGTGGTCACAACATGCTTCAGGAAAAAGCGCTGACGCGCGAACTGTACATTGCCCGCTTTAGCGGCGGGGAAGCTGTGTTCCCTTGGCGCACCGTAATTGTGGCCGAAAAGGATGCTGAGCTGGCCGACAACGATATGGTGTACAAGCTCGCTTCGCCTAACCGCGTGACGGATATTTCATGGATTAAGCCGGGTAAGGTAATGTGGGACTGGTGGAACGATTGGAACATCTACGGCGTGGATTTCCGCGCTGGAGTCAACAACAGCACCTACAAGTACTACATCGACGTTGCAGCGCAGCTGGGGCTTGAGTACGTCATCCTCGACGAGGGATGGTCGGTCAACAAAAAGGCCGACCTGATGCAGGTAGTGCCGGAAATAGACCTGCCGGAGCTTGTCAGCTATGGCGCTTCAAAGAATGTGGGGCTAATCCTCTGGGGAGGCTACTACGCCTTCAACAGAGATATGGAAGCCGTGTGCAAGCGCTACTCCGAAATGGGTATCAAAGGATTCAAGGTGGATTTTATGGACCGCGACGACCAGCCTATGGTAGATTTTTACCGGCGTACGGCAGCTGTTGCCGCCAAGTATCACCTGCTGATAGATTTTCACGGAGCCTACAAGCCAACGGGCTTGCAGCGCACGTATCCAAATGTTCTCAACTTCGAGGCCGTATATGGGCTGGAGCAAATGAAGTGGGATCAAAGCGCAGATCAGGTGACATACGAGCTTACCATCCCCTTTATCCGCATGGTTGCCGGGCCAATGGACTACACGCAAGGCGCCATGCGCAACGCTACAAAGCAAAACTACCGCGCAGTCTACAACGAGCCAATGAGCCAAGGCACGCGCTGCCGCCAGCTGGCGCAGTACGTCATCTTCGAGTCGCCGCTCAACATGATGTGCGACGCTCCCTCTGCCTACTTGTCGGAGCGCGAGTGCACCGGTTTTATTGCGTCCATCCCCACCGTGTGGGACGAAACAAGGGCGCTTGACGGCGCTATAGGAAAATACATCTCTATTGCCCGCCGCAAGGCAGCCGAGTGGTACGTGGGCGGCATGGGCGACTGGAGCGCCCGTAGCGTAGAGGTAGACCTTTCGTTCCTTGGTGAAGGCTCATTTTCTGCCGAAATTTTCCGCGACGGCATAAACGCTGACCGCGCCGCAAGAGACTACGTCAAGGAGACCATAG
>JAIRXY010000182.1 GCA_031268055.1 Prevotellaceae bacterium
TAGTAGCTCACCTCGTCGGTGTACAGGCGCTGCGGGTAGCTGTTGCCAAGGCACATGTTGACAATGCCCATCGGCAGCAGCAGCGCCTGCTGCACGTAGTCTTCGTAGGCAACTCCCGCTGCTTTCTCAATAACGCGACCAAGTATCGCGTATCCAAGGTTGGAGTAGGAGCTGTGGTCGCCAACATCAAAGCTCAGCGGCGCGCTCAGCGCAAAGCGAATAATATCGTTAACGCCAACAGGCACAGGAATATGCAGCTGGCTGGCAATGGCGTGCCCCATAAACATGGGGTCATCGCCGTTTGGCGTGTCCCAGCCTCCGGAGTGCTCCAGCAGGTTCTTTACGGTAATTTGCAGCACGCGGGCATCGTATATCCTGCCAAAAACCGAATCGCTCAAAATCCCCCCGCTGCCAAATACCTTGTCGCTCAGGCTCAGCTTTCCCTCCTCCACCAGCTTCATAATGGCGACTGCCGTAATCAGCTTGGAAACGCTTGCTATCCGAAAAACATGGCCGGGCGTTACCTCCGTCATTTGCTCCACATCAGCATAGCCAAAGCCTTTGGCGTAGAGCAACTTACCATCCTTGGCAATGGCAAGCGAAGCTCCGTTGATTTTCCACTTCTTCAAAAAATTCCGCACTACGCTATCGCCCTTCTCAAATTCGGGAAGGTCAAACATTTCGTTGGTCAACGGCAAAAGTTGAGGCAGCGGAAAAGGTGAATGTTCCTTGGCTTCGCTGCAAGCAGGCAGCACAAAAAGCGTAAGGCACACGGCTACCCTTACCGTAGCTACAGCCACAACGTATGCAGCATAAAATATTTTTCGTTTGATACTCAACATAATACATAATTGCTTGGCAACTCGGGACAAGCTACAGCTTACAGGTTAACATTTCCAACCACGCCGCGCAGGGTGGGGATAAGCTAGCTCTCCGCTGCTACATCCCGCCGTACCACAACTCCTTGTTCTGCCAGATACTTTTTCAGCGTAGGGATTTCCAGCTCCTTAAAGTGAAAAAGGCTGGCGGCAAGCGCAGCGTCGGCTTTGCCTTTAGTAAACACCTCCTCAAAATGCTGCATGCTGCCCGCGCCGCCGGAGGCAATAACCGGAATCCCCAACGTAGCGGAGAGCTGCGCCAGCGCGTCGCACGCAAAACCCTGCTTTACACCGTCGTGATTCATGCTCGTAAACAGGATTTCGCCTGCTCCACGGCTTTCAGCCTCCTTTGCCCAGCTAAGCAAATCTCTGTCGGTAGGGATTCGCCCCCCGTTCAGGTAGCACGTCCACCGGCCATGCTCGTGCTTAGCGTCGATGGCGCACGTAACAACCTGATTGCCGAAATTCTTTGCAATCTCGTCAATGAACGCCGGTCGCCGGAGAGCGGCAGAGTTTACCGACACTTTGTCGGCGCCAGCGGTAAGGAGCGCCGCCACGTCCCGCAGCTCGTTGATGCCGCCGCCCACCGTAAATGGAATGCTGATGCGCCGCGCAATTTTTTTTACCAGCTCCACAAAAGTTTTTCGCTTTTCGTGCGAAGCCGTAATATCCA
Organism: Prevotellaceae bacterium; assembly: GCA_031268055.1. Taxonomy (GTDB): domain Bacteria; phylum Bacteroidota; class Bacteroidia; order Bacteroidales; family UBA932; genus JAITMY01. Next base: position 1,552 of record JAIRXY010000182.1, read on the forward strand.
AAAACACCAACTCATCTGCCCCTTCGCTGCTGTAGGCCGCCCCCAGCTCCACCGCGTCGCCGGCGTCGCGGATGTTGACAAAGTTGACGCCCTTCACCGTGCGCCCCTCTCTAACGTCAAGGCATGGAATAATACGTTTGGCAAGCATTGGAATTCAGTGTTTCAAAGTTTAGAAAATTCGTAGAAAATTTTTCAATATTTGCTCGCCGACCAGCGCGCTTTTCTCGGGATGAAATTGCAAGGCGTAGAAGTTGTCCTTATGCAGCGCGGCGCTAAAGGGCTGCACGTAGTCGGTGGTAGCAATGGTATGCGCGCCAAGCTGCGCATAGTAGCTGTGCACGTAGTACACATACGGGTCTTTTTCCAAGCCTGCAAACAGCGGAGAGTCTTTTACCCGAATGGTATTCCATCCCATATGTGGAATTTTATGCTCGATTGATTTAAAGCGGATTACGTGCTCGTCAAAAATGCCAAGGCACTCCGTATCGCCCTCCTCGGAGTAGGCGCACATGAGCTGTAGGCCAATGCAAATGCCCAGCGTAGGCTGCTTCAGGCTGCGGATGAGGTTGTCCAGCCCATGCTCGCGCAGGAACTTCATGGTTGTACTTGCCTCGCCAACCCCCGGAATAATAACCTTATCGGCGGCGCGAATTACATCAGGGTCGTCGGTAAGCACGGCCTCCTGCCCTATCCGCTTCATCGCGTTCTCGACCGAAAAAACATTTCCGGCGTTATACTTAATAATTGCTACGCTCATCGAATACTTAACTTAAAAATTAGCGCCCACATTTTTTTGCCTTATCCTCTCCTACCCTGCTACTTTACAGCGCCATGCTTCTTTGTGTAGGCCTTGCGGTCGAATCTAAAGTAGCGGGCAGCGCGGTGGGTTACGTTGCGCTTTTTTTCCTCCAAGGCAATGAGGTATTTTTCGCCCTCAATAATTTTTTTGTAGAAGTTGTGCACGTCATACCTCTCTTAACTTGTTAAAGTTAAAAGCAAAGGTAGCAATTATGTCTACTCAAGCGCCATGCTTAACACAAAATATATTGCAATAATTTATTTATCAAATACTTTGATGTTGTACGAATCACAATGTCATCGCCAAAGCTTACTGCACTTAGCTTAGCAATCAGCTGCCCAGAGGATTCCACGCGTCGCAGCCTTTCAAAACGTTTCGGGGAGTATATTTCTCCGCCTCCTTGCTGCTCAGCCGGCGCGACCACGGCGCGCGCCCTAAGGTATCTGCTCCCGCTCCCGTATTCTGAAACTCGACGTAGCGCGCCGTCTCTTCACGCTCGGGAGCGTTCCAGTTGTGCCAACCTGCCGGAAGAATATGTTCACCCAAGTCGCAATGCATAAACAGCACGGCAGCGTAGGCGCGCCACGGACGGCCAAGGTAAACCTTGCTGACGGCAGAATCGGCCACCAGCGTGCAGCGGTTGAAAACGTAGCCAAACTCGTGGTTTTGCGGCGTGGAGGCCGCCGTGATGTACGAATTTTTTTTGCTCCTGATGGTGCAGCTCTCAAACCACGCCGTGGCAGGGCCAAAAATAAAATCGGTGGTACCCTCAATGTAGCACTCGGCGTAGTACTGCCGGCTATCGCCGTTGCCCGTGAACAGGGTGTCCTGATTGCCCAGAAAGCGGCAGCCCTTGAACACAACGCGGTCGCCCTCCACATGCACTGCCACGGCCTGCCCCAGCTGGGGTGCGTTGTTTTCAACGGTAAGATTTTCCGCCCTAAAATCGCTCCCCAGCACCAGCAGCGTGTAGGTTTTGAACGTTCCCATTTTGTTGATGTTGGCGTGGTCGTTGTGAGTAATAATCGTTTCGGACACGCTCTCGCCAATTAGCGTGATGCTGGTTTTGAACGCCGGAATCACCAGCTTTTCCCGGTACACGCCCTTTCGGATATAAATTTTGGTTTCGCCTTCCGGTCGGTAGTCGCGCACGGAGTTTACCGCCTCCTGAATGGTTGTAAAGTTGCCGCTGCCATCCTGCGCAACAACGATGTCGTAGGGAGATTGCGCCCTCGCAAATGTGCAGCTCCAAAGGACAAGAAAAGAAAAGAGTACAAGCTTCATACTTGGAAGTTTTTGGATTAATATGCTGCAAATGTACATGAAGTTTTTGAATTACACACTGACGGATAAAAATTAATTAATTATTTTCACTATTGTCCAATAAAAAAGTTCGTCGCATGGATTGCACCCTTGCAGGGCTTGGTTTTCGTGACGTATCCATTTTCGTAGGGCTGTAGGGCTTCTCCCTGCGCTAATGATAGCCGCCCTTTCAGGGCTTGACGGTCAGCTTTTGCTCCGTCCGTAGGGCTTCGCCCTATGAAAACGGATACCTCACGAAACCTAAGCCTTGAAAGGGCGCAATCCAAACGATAAACTTTTTATCGGATAATAGTAATTCAAAATTCAAAATTTCAAACGTACATGTTCACAATCGCCTCGTACAGCTCCTGCTTGCCGCTGGTCTGTGCAGGCTCGCCTTTGGTTTTTGCGTACGCTACGATATCCTCCAGCGATAATTTTCCGTCCTCAAACTCTTTCCCTTTTCCTGCGTCGAACGAGGCGTAGCGGTCGCTCAGCAGCTTTTTGTAGGGCGATTTTTCCAAAATGGCGGCGGCGCTCTCCAGCGCGCGCGCAAAAACATCCATGCCGGCAACATGGGCAACAACAATATCCTCCAAGTCGGTAGAATTTCGGCGCGTTTTTGCGTCGAAGTTGGTGCCGCCAACCAAGCCGCCGCTCTGCAAAATCACCAGCATGGCCTGCGTTAGCTCGTAGGCGTCAACGGGGAACTGATCGGTATCCCAGCCGTTTTGGTAGTCGCCGCGGTTAGCGTCGATGGAGCCGAGCAAGCCGGCGTCGGCAGCGCATTGCAGCTCATGCTCAAACGTGTGTCCGGCCAGCGTTGCATGGTTCACCTCAATGTTCAGCTTGAAATCCTTGTCCAGCCCGTGCGCGCGCAAGAAGCCTGCCACCGTCTCCGCATCAACGTCGTACTGGTGCTTTGTAGGCTCCATTGGCTTTGGCTCAATGAGGAATATGCCGGTGAAGCCCTTTGAGCGGGCGTAGTCGCGCGCTTTGGTCAGCATGGTTGCCAGATGCTCCTTTTCGCGCTTCATTTGCGTGTTCAGCAGCGTAGAGTAGCCCTCTCGTCCGCCCCAGAATACGTAGCACTGTCCGCCCAGCTCAATGGTTGCGTCGATGGCGTTCTTGATTTGCACGGCGGCGCGCGCCGCTGCATCAAAATCGGGGTTGGTGGCAGCGCCGTTCATGTAGCGCTTGTGGCTAAAAACGTTGGCTGTGCCCCACAGCAGCTTGATGCCCGTTTCGGCCTGCCGCTGCTTGGCGTAGGCAACGATAGCTTTCATGTTGGCCTCGTACTCCTCGATAGATTTTCCCTCGTCAATCAAATCCACGTCGTGGAAGCAGTAGTACTCAATGCCGATTTTTTGCATAAGCTCAAATCCGGCGTCTAACCGCTGCTTTGCCACCTCTAAGGCCGACGCTGCTCCCTGCGTCCACGGAAAGGTTTTTGTTCCCGGCCCAAATGGGTCGCCGCCTTCGGCGCAGAGCGTGTGCCACCATGCCATAGAGAACTTAAACCAATCCTTCATTTTGCGCCCGTACACTACTTTTTCTGCCTCGTAGTAGCGGAACGCCAGCGGATTTTTGCTGTCTTTTCCTTCAAACTTGATTTTTCCGACTTGCGGAAAGTACTCTTTTTGTGCCATAATCTCTAAGTTTTTTTTGTGAAATAAATAAAATTTGTAGCGTAAATAAAAAATGTGAACTGTTCAATAATTCCTGTAATTTGCAAATCGCTTTACCCCAAAAGCTCCGCCCACCTCTCGTAGGCCTCCATGCTCGCTTTTACGCTTTTCTCCTCCGGCGTAACGGTCAGCGTTTTTTTCAGCGTAGCAAACGCCTCCGCTTCGTCTTTGTAAATGCCCGCGCCGATTCCTGCGCCGCGCGCCGCGCCAATGGAGCCGTCGGTGTTGTAAAGCTCAATGGTGGCGCCCGTAACGTTCGACAGGGTTTGCCGAAAAACGGGGCTTAGGAACAAGTTGGCGTGTCCGGCGCGGATGGTGCGCGTTTCAATGCCTATCTCGTTCATAACCTCCATGCCGTACCTGAAAGCAAACGCCACCCCTTCGTGCGCCGCCCGTATCAGGTGCGCCTTTCCGTGGCGGATAAAGCTAAGGCCGTGGATGGAGCAGCCGTGCTCGCGGTTGCAGAGCACGCGCTCGGCTCCGTTGCCAAACGGGATAATGCTCACGCCGTCGCTGCCCACCGACACGCTCTGCGCCAGCTCGTTCATGTCGGCGTAGCTAATACCTTCGGGGGCTATGCAGCTTTTTGCCCATGCGTTGAGGATGGCTGCGCCGTTGATGCATAGCAGCACGCCCACGCGCGTTTGCCTGCTGCTATGGTTTACGTGGGCAAATGAGTTTATGCGCGATAGCTCGTCGTACTTAGCGTCGGCGTTCACGCCGTAAACAACGCCCGATGTTCCCGCCGTTGCCGCCACCTCGCCAGGGTGTAGTACGTTGAGTGACAGCGCATTGTTGGGTTGGTCGCCAGCGCGGTAGGTTACCGGAGTGCCTGCGGCAAGCCCCAGCTCCTGCGCCGCGGCCTCGGTGACGTAGCCCTGCACGCCAAAGGTGGGAACGATTTCCGGTATCAGCTTCAGGTCAAACCCAAAGCAGCGGTACAAAAATTCTGCGGGAGCGTTGGCCGTAAAATCCCATGCTACGCCCTCGGACAAGCCCGAGGCGGTGGTGCAGGCGCGCCCCGTGAGGCGCATTGCCGCGTAGTCGCCCGGCAGCATGTAGTACCTTGTGCGAGCGTAGCTTTCCGGTTCATTTTCTTTTACCCATGCCAACTTCGATAGGGTGAAGTTCCCCGGCGAGTTGAGCAGGCTATGCAGGCATTTTTCCCGTCCGGCGGCCTGAAGCGCCTTTTCGCCATACGGCACCGCGCGGCTATCGCACCAAATGATAGCGTCGCGAACAACGCTGAGGCTTTCGTCCACCAGCACCAGCCCGTGCATTTGGTAGGATATGCCGATTGCCCCAACCTCGCTGGGCTTTACGTTTGCCGCGGCGATAACGGCCTGCACAGCCAGCTTTAGGTTTACCCACCAGCTTTCCGGATTTTGCTCTGCCCATCCCAGCTTCACCGCCTTTATTTCCATTTCTTTTTTTGGAAAAAATGCGCTTGCGATGGCCTCGCCGGTTTGCGTGTCCACCAAACTTGCCTTAACGGACGAGCTGCCAATGTCAATTCCAAGAGTTTTCATTTCGATTGTTCATATTTTATGCTGTTAAACAACTATTTGTACACAAAATTCAGCCTGAATCTTTTTTTGCTATCGCGCTTGTATATTTTCCGGTTAAACGTGTAGTACTGTGCAGGCTTGTGCGACACTCCCTCCTCATGCTCGCTTATGGGCTGCACGTAGGCCAGCGACAGGATTTTTTTGCGAAAATTGCGGTTGTCTATTTCCACGTCAAGCACTGTCTCGTATAGCTTTTGCAGCTGCTTGACGGTGAATTTTCGCGGCAAAAACTCAAAGGCAATAGGCTCTTGCTGAAAAAGGTGCATGAGGTAGTCTATGGCCGCAACGAGTATTTTGTTGTGGTCGAGCGCAAGCTGGTGTACGTTGTTCAGCTCCACCCACACGCCACCTTTTCGCTTGGTGTAGCTCATGAGCCTTTCGTCGAGCTTTACCAGCGCAAAAAATGCCACCGTGAGCACCCTCGACATCGATACGCCGTAAAAGTTGTTTATCCACATCAGCTCCTGCCCCTGCACGCGCTGCGGGTCAGAGAACACCTCCATTTGCTTTAGGTAAATGCTGCGCGACCCTACCAACTCGCGCGTAACGCGGTTGGCAGCGCTCAGCAAATCTTCGGCGTCGGATATTAGGCTGCCCGGCAGCTTGAGGTCTTCCGTATCGGAGGGAGGCAACGATACGCGCCGCCGCTCCTCCAAGAGCACGCACAAGGCATTTCCGTCGAATCCGAAAACCGTACAGTCTACCGAAATTGCTTGATTGTCGTATTTTAAGTTGGGGTTACCCATCCGGCAATGTGTTTTTGCAAAGGTAAGCTATATGCTCTACATTAGGTAGCGTGGAGTATTTTTTACGCTAAGTAAATAGCATAAATATCTGAAGATATTGTATTTACATGCCATTTTTGCGGCATAAAAAGTGCTAAATATTACGTTATCTACCGCAGCAGCGCTCGCTGTACGCATCTACAGATAGCTGCCGTAATCTGCTGCTGTCGTAACATTTTTGTAGCAGCAGCGTAGGCATGATGTAATATCAGGCCTGTATATTTGCCAAAAAGAAAATACAGGAGCGTAGCATGAAAAAGATGTTAAAGCGAAGCGTAGAGCGCGTTGTCGAAGGCTTGTTTGCCCTGAGCAGTGGCATTACAAGCCTTGTCATCCTGCTTATTGTTGTTTTTTTGTTCAAGGAGGGGCTGGGGCTGTTCCGGAGTCCGGAGGTTGAGAAGGGGTACGCGCTTTGCGTACATGCCGACAACCCCGTCGAAGCGCTTCGCCCCGAGCAAATCAAGAAAATTTTTGACGCCGAAATCACCGACTGGCAGGCGCTGGGCGGACAAAGCAGCGAGATTATGCCGTTTCGCTTTGACGACATTTTCTCCCTTTACACCGACGAGGAGCTGGGGGAGGAGTACGCAATGCTTCCGCAAAAGCTGGGCGAAATCATTGCGCAAAGCCCCGGCATTATTGCCTTTTTGCCGCAGCAGTATCTGCCGGTATCGAACGCCTCGGTGAAAACACTGCCGGCGGAGAACATTGCGCCAAGCGATTTTTTTGCCGGCAAAGAGTGGTCGCCTACCTCCATGCCAGCCCCGCAGCTTGGGGCTTTTCCGCTTGTGCTGGGAACGCTTTTGGTGAGCATTTTTGCCATTCTCATAGCCCTTCCGCTGGGGTTGGGCGTTGCCATTTACCTCTCGGAACTGGCCGGAGAGCGCACCCGTAATCTGCTCAAGCCCGCGGTTGAGCTGCTTGCGGGTATTCCGTCGGTGGTGTACGGATTTTTTGGCTTGGTGGCGCTTGTGCCGCTCATCCAGCGGACGCTCAACCTGCCGGTGGGCGAAACTGCTTTTGCCGGTAGCGTAGTGCTGGCAATTATGGCGCTGCCTACCATCATCGCCATTGCCGAAGACGCCATGCGCAACACGCCCAAGGCCATGCGCGAGGCAAGCTTGGCGCTTGGCGCCACGCAGTGGCAAACCATCTACAAGGTGATTATTCCCTACGCCACCTCCGGCATTACGGCGGCGGTGGTGCTGGGCGTTGGGCGCGCCGTTGGCGAAACTATGGCGGTGCTAATGGTTACGGGCAATGCAGCGGTGATACCTCGCTCTCTGTTCGAGCCGGTGCGCACCATTCCTGCCACCATTGCCGCCGAGCTGGGCGAAGCGCCCACAGGAGGCGCTCACTACCAATCTCTGTTTTTGTTGGGGTGCATTTTGTTTGTCATCACCATGCTGATTAACCTCTCGGCAGAGGTTGTTGCAAAAAAGCAGCACAGCAGAGGTGGGCTTTAG